>CALVQY010000025.1 GCA_944358355.1 uncultured Bacilli bacterium
AAATATAATGATGTAATAGATGATATAAAAATACATAATATTTATCTTGAAAGTCTAAAAAATGTAAGATATAATGGAAGTAACGAAGAAGAAACATTTATGGCAATGATGGTAGCAGATTCGTATGAAGAGATGAGAGAAATTGCAAACGGATGTGAGGAGGCGTTATATATTGTGGATAAACTAGAAAGATTAAATGAAGATGATAAGTTTAGAACAAGTTACAATGTAGAGTTAGTTAGAAGAAAAGAGATAAACTCAGCAAGACTAGATGGCTATGATGATGGGTATGATGCTGGTGCTAAAGCCGAAAAAATATCTATTGCAAAAACTCTTCTTAAGAAGGGGGTATCTCTTGAAATAGTATCTGAAAGTACTGGATTAAGTGAAGAAGAATTAGAAGAGTTAATTAATTAAAACAAATATGATAACTAGTTATTAAGTAGAGAAAGAGAAATTTATGATTGTCTCTTTCTTTTTAAATATACTTTATCTTTTTTGTACTTTTTACCTATTTAAAGCATAGACTAAATTAGAGGAGGGATATGTTTGGCAACTTTTAAAGAAATAGTGACAAAAGCAGTTATTGGTAAGGGTAAGAAACAGTTTACTGATAACTTGTCATTACAAGTAACTAATAATCCTAATACGATACTTGGATGTTGGGTTATTAATCATAACTTTAGTGGTAGTTTTTCTAATGGAGTAGTTACTATTAATGGAAGTTATGATGTTAATATTTGGTACTCTTATGATAATGATACAAAAACAGAAGTATTAAAAGATACTAAAAATTATACTGAGACAATAAATGTTCAAGGAAGTAGTGATACAGAAAATGAAGAAGTAATTATTAGAAGTTTAAGTGGACCTAGTTGTAGTAAAGCTGAAATTAATAATAATACTATAAATTGTACTATTGATAAAACTTTGGGTATAGAATTAGTTGGTGATACTAAAGTGCGTATTAATACCCTAGATGAAGTTGATGATTGGGAAGAGATAATGGATAGTGATGCTACAATTGATGAAGTAATAGATCAAGAAGTGAATGAAGATTATCTTGATAATCCCACGGAATAGTTTTTAGGGGCTGTTAACAAAAAAAGGTTGACAGTCTCTATTAGTTTGTGTATAATTATAACAGTAAAAAAGAAAGGAGCTAATATTATGGCAGTAAAACTAAGATTAATGAGAATGGGTGCTAAGAAAAGACCATTCTATCGTATAGTTGCAACAGATTCTAGAAGTAGAAGAGATGGAGAATATCTTGAATTAGTAGGTACTTATAATCCTATTAATAATGAAAAAGATGTTAAAATCAATGAAGAAGTTGCTTTAAAATGGTTAAATAATGGAGCTATTCCTTCTGATACTGTTAGAAATTTATTCAAAGATGCAGGTATTATGAAGAAATTTGCTGAATCTAAAGACAAAAAGGAAACAAAATAATGACATTGGTAGAATTAACTGAAAAAATAGTTAAAAATATTGTTAAAGACGAAGAAGGTGTTTCTGTAAAAGAATTTCCTAGTGATAATGAAAATGAAATTATTATAGAAGTTTTAGTTTCTTCTTCTGATATAGGTAGAGTTATTGGTAAGAATGGTAAAGTTGCTAATGCAATTAGAACTTTAGTTCAAGCTAGTAGCTTCCTTAAAGACAATAAATATGTTAAGATTAATATTGATGAGTTTTAGGGTTACTTAAGGTAATCCTTTTACTTTTTGGGGTAATTATGGATAGAGAATTAATTAGAGATGAACTTAAAGATTATTATAATGATATAAAAGAAGATAAATTTCTTAGAAAAAATTTTTATAAATATAAAGATTTACTATTTAAATTAAATGATGTTAGGAAAAGAAGTTTTGAAGGACCTTTAAGATATTTTTCTTATGAGGAATTAATAGAAATATTAAAGAAATATTTTGAAAAATATTTTGGTGAATTTTTAGATACTGACATAAAATCATATGATTTATCATTACTTATAGATTATATTAATGCTAGTGATGAAGAGACTTTTAGTGATAAATTTAATGATATTGATTTATCTAGAGAAGAGGCCTTTGATTTAATGATATCTGAAGCCTATTATGATTGTGTACTTAATGATATTAAAGTAATTAATTATAATAATTTAATGACTGATTTAAGTATTTCTCATGAATATGCTCATAAGATTCATAATAATAGATCTTTAAATAATAATACAATAGACTTTTATATTTATTCTGAGTACTTGGCTTATTATAATATGTTTCTATTTGCTGATTATTTAAAAGAATTAGGATATTTAAGTGATGCTTTAATAAGTTTAGGTAATGATTATATTACTATTAATGAACAAATTAAATTATTTAAAATTATGGATGATATATATAGAGGGATAAATGTAGATAATAGTACTTTAAAAATTATTGATTATAATATTGATATAGGTAATGTACCTTTGTTAGATTATGCTCATATATTGGCATATCTTGCTTCTAAAAATAAATATGAAGAAACAAAGAGTATGTCTTTAAATGAAAGATGTGAGGAATTAAATGAAATGTTTAGTTTAGATATAAATAAAAGTAATTTAGATATGGCAGGACTTAATATTGATAATAAGGAATTAGTAAAAAAATATATAATAAATTTTAGTAAATAGAGAAAGATTTATTGTATAAAATTCAATTTTATATTATACTATTTATAGAATTGGAGGTAATTCTTATATGAAAAAACGTGTAGGTAGTGCAATAGTTATGATTGCTATTTTTGTACCTTTATTATTGCTAGGAGGAGTTTTCTTTGCATTTTTAGTAACTTTATTAGCATTGGGGGCAATGTATGAGATGATGAAGTTAAGAGATGATAAGAAGAAGATACCTAGTATTATTAAAGTTCTTACTTATTTTATGATAATATTTACTTTTCTTTTGACTTATAGAGAAAATATTTATAGTTATAATTTAGATTATAGGTTAATTAGTTTTATAATGTTTGTTTTTATATTACCTATATTATTTGGAGAAAAGAAGCTTGATTATAATATTAAAGATGCTTTGTATTTAGTAGGTACTTTATTATTTATTCTTATATCTTTTAATTTAATTGTAGTTATTAGAAATTATGATTTAAATTATTTAATTTATCTATTATTAATAACTGTATTTACTGATACATTTGCTTATATTACTGGTAAATATATTGGAAAGACTAAGCTTGCTCCTTCTATTAGTCCTAATAAGACTATGGAAGGATTAGTTGGAGGATTATTAATGGGAACTTTTGTACCTACTGTTTTCTATGTTACAGTTATTAATCCTAGTATATCTTTAGTAGTTATTGTATTTATTACATTATTCTTATCATTAGTAGGACAACTTGGAGATTTAGTTTTTTCTAGTATAAAAAGAACATATAATGTTAAAGATTTTTCTAATTTAATTCCTGGACATGGGGGAATTCTTGATAGATTTGATAGTCTTATTTTTGTAGTATTAGCATTTATAATAATAGTAGGAGTTATATAGGAGGATTATGGTTACATTAATATTATTTATTATTCTACTTGGTTCTATTATCTTTATTCATGAAGGTGGTCATTTCCTTTTTGCTAAATTAACTGGTATTTATGTTTATGAATTTGCTCTTGGTATGGGACCTAAATTATTTAGTTTTAAGAAAGGTGAAACTGAATATTCTTTAAGAGCTATTCCAATAGGTGGTTTTTGTCAATTAGCAGGAGAAGAGGGAGAAGAAGAGGATTTACCTAAAGAGAGGACTTTACCTGGAAAAAAGCCTTGGCAGAAGTTCTTAGTTATGTTTTTTGGAGCAGGGTTTAACTTTATATCTGCTATTTTAGTCTTATTCTTTATTGCTTTAATCTTTGGATCTACTTCAACTGAACCAATTTTATCTAGTGTTGATAAAGGTACACCTGCTTATAAGGCTGGTCTTAGAAAAGGTGATGAAATATTAGAGATTAATGGACATGATATTTGGACTATTGATGATATTTCTTTATATTTAACTATTGCTGATCCAAGTAAAGCGAATGAGTTTAAAGTTAAAGATACAAATGGTGATGTAGAGACTTATAAAATAAAGCCAGAAAAGACTAAGGTTGATGGTGAAGAAAGATATATTTATGGTATTTCTATGGTTGGAGAAGAAAAACACGGATTAGGTGCTGCGATAGAATATACATTTGTTAAAACAGGATCTTTATTTAAACAGATGGGAGTAACTTTAGTAAATTTATTTACTGGAGGTATTAAAGTAAGTCAATTAAGTGGACCTGTTGGAATATATGAAGTTGTTGGTGCACAAGCAAGTGGTGGTATAGCTAGTTTATTATATTTATTTTCATTTTTATCTATAAATGTAGGATTTATTAATTTACTACCATTGCCAGCTTTCGATGGAGGACATATATTATTTATAATTATTGAAAAAATAAAAGGTAGTCCAGTTAATCCAGAGACGGAAGCTAAGTTTCATGCAGCAGGATTATTCTTGTTAATGTTACTGATGATTTATGTAACGTTCTATGATATATTGAGATTATTTTAAGAAAAATATAACATTGATATTTGGGTTATTGTTTTAACTTCTGGAACTAGTGATAGAATTTAAGTAATAGCACCTAGTGGTGATGCTGGTATGTATTTGTTATCATATGAACTTCAGTTTGCTATTAAACCTGCTCTAAACTTAAAACCTAACGTCATATAACATCGGGTGATGGAACAAAAGAAAATCCTTTTGAATTAAAATTAAATTAGAAAATAATAAAACCTATAGGAAGTTTTTCTATAGGTCTTATTATTTAATTATTACTATGATATAACTCTTCTTTTAAAGTATCTAAATTTTGATTCATTAAAGTAATATAATCTGTATTTGTTTCTCTTTGTTCATCATTTAAAAGAATTATGTGATTAAAATTAATTACTTCTATATTATTAGGATATTTGTTAATTATATTTTGAAGATTGTTAGTAACTTTAGATTCCTTATAACTAAATATTTTTGTTATTGCTCCATTACTTATTAAATCATCTATTTCTACTAAGTCTTTATCACTTGTATCATCATTTAAAATATAAACTTTTACTCCATATTTTTCTAGATATCTATAATTATTATCAGTTGCTACAATAGTTTTATAAGGAGCGTTCTCAACAGTTAGTCTTATGTCAGCATCAAGTTCTGAAATATCAACTTTTAATTCTTCATAATTAGTATCTATTTCTTCTTTTAAGTAATTATTTTCAATTAATTCTTTTAAACCAATTCTAACGTTCTGACTCATCATTAGCATGAAAGATGGATCTATCCATACTTCACTCATATTGTAATCATTATCAAGGACATAAGAACTATCTATTATTTTTAAATTCTCATTATAATCTAATAAGTCAACTGCTAAATTTCTTTCTCTATCAAGTAACCCTGTATAGATAAATAAATCTTTACTTGCAAAATCTCTTTTTTGTTTGTTAGTAAATTCATAATCATTAACATCTACTCCATCAGGATAAATATTTTTAACTTTAGCATGATCACCATAAAGTCTTTCTATAATATATTCATTAGGATAATTAGTAGTAATTATCTCTATATCTTCCATATCATCGCTTTTACACCCTGTAGCACTTAGTAAAATAGCAATACCAAGGAAAGCAATTTTACCTAAATTTTTAACACTTCTTTTCATTCTTTTTCTCCTTCCTAATAACTGGATCATATCCAAAGCTTGCTCCTGGATGACACTTTAATATTCTTTTGAAGCCAAGGAATAATCCTTTTATAGAGCCATATTCTTCTATCGCTTCAATAGTATAATTAGAACAAGTTGGATAAAAATGGCAAGCTCCATGACTTGCTAATGGCATCTTTTGATAAAGATGAATTAAACTAATTAATATTTTTTTCATAAATATATTGTACTATAAAAATTAATGTTAGGCAATGAGTGTTGAAAAATTTCAAAATAAATGTATAATATGTTGCAAGGAGTTGGTACTATGACATTAATTAGAGATAAAAAGTTAAAAAAATATTGTTTAGAAAGAGATTCTGAGAAATTCTTATTATCAACTGATTATGCTGTTAATCTTTCAAGTCAACTTGAAAATTATTGTTTAAATAATCAAGAAGCGGGTTTTGAAAGTTTTTTTGCCTTTGGTAAAAAAATAAATGATATGTATGGAGGAAGAACTGTTGTAGAATATATTAATAGAGAAACACACTTTAAATCTGATATTTATTTTGGAATTGTAGAAGAATTTTGTTTAGATATTAATAGTTCTACTGAAGTTGTTAGTTTAAACTATAAAGATGGAAAGCTAGTAGAGACTTATAAAGAAGTTAAAAGTATAACAGAAGAACAACTATCAGATGAAAGTAAAACTACTGTAAGTAATATGAAAAAACTTATTAGAAGTTATCCTAATAAGAAGTGAGATATTAACATAAAAATAAATCCAATACTAAAGAAGATAATGGTGTGTCTTCTTTTTTTGTAACTTAACGATTCTTCTAATAATTCATAAATACTAATATGAATCATTATTCCTGCTATTAGTGCTAGGATTATACTCATAATAAAGTCATTAATAATATTAGATAAAAATAAATATGCAAGTATAGCTCCTAAGGGTTCTGATAGTCCAGAGATTAATGTATAAATAAAAGCTTTTACTTTAGACTTTGTACTAAAATATACAGGAATGGCTATACTTATACCTTCAGGAATATTGTGAAAACTTATAGCTAGGGCTAAAGATAGGCCTAAACTCATGTTAGTAGAACTAGAAAGAAAAGTAGCTATTCCTTCAGGAATATTATGCATAATAATAGCAAGCATAGAGACTAGTCCTAATCTATATAGTTTTTTATTACTAATATTTTTACTTTCATTTTTAGGTAAAAACTTGTCTATTAACATAGATGTAATTACGCCAAGACTTATAAATATTAATAAAAGTAAAAGAGCAGGGAAAACTTTAAAAATAGAAGTTAATAGATTAAAAGATTCAGGTATTAAGTCAGTTAAAGATACACATATCATTACTCCACTTGCAAAAGATAGAGAAGCTAAGATAATATATTTTTCGTTTTTTAAATTAAACAGTAGAGGAATAAAGCCAATTAAAGTGGATAATCCTGCTAAAGTAGATAAAATAAAAGCATAACTAAAACTAGACATAATATCACTGTTTCCTTTTTAGTAATAGATATGCTAATTAATTAAATAATATTATAGTTTTTTAACTTTTGTTTTATTATTCAAAATATTCTCAGCTTTCTTTACATCACTCATAGTTAGTCCATATTCAGGTTTTGTTTGAACTAAGTTAGTATCAGTAAATTCTTTCATTATATTATCATCATCAAGAATAACAAAATTATCTATATCTTCATGAGTATGTAAATACTCTTTAATAATATCTCCTCTTTTTTGAAATCTTGTTAAGTCAGTACTAGTTTTATCTTTTAATGACAAATTATGTTTTCTTAACTTTAATGTTAAATCTTGACCATGATTATGTAAGCCATTATTATTTGGCATTAAGTTTTTATCAAAATAGTAACGCCAATATGATGATAATATTATTTTAGCATTTGTTCTTTCAACTAAAGTTTTTAAAGCTATAAAGTTTTTATCATCAAGTCTTGGTATATAAATACCTTTATTTTCTTTTAATATAATTCTTCTCTTCTTTAAAAAAAGCTTGTTATTTAAAACTCCATCTACATCTAAAAAGATTACTTTCACAATTAGATTCCTCCTTGTAGGTTGTATTATAATAGTGTTTTCAATATTTTGCAATAATAATTTGTATTGACAATGTTACTTATTAAAGTATAATATAATGTACTTAGGAGATGGGTTATGAAAAAAGAAATTGATATAAAAGAATATTTTGCTTTAGAAAATAAGATTGATAGTTTAACTAAGAAAGAAGAATTTATTGATATTCATAGATACTTAATAGATAAAACATGTGATTGTGATTACTTAGATATTAAAGACTGTGGATTTCAGTTTATTAAGGCTTTACTTAATCGTGATTTTGGAAGAACTTATGTATATAAATATAAAGATGGAGCGAAAGAGTTTATTGAATCAAAATATTTATCTGACTATTTTAAAAGTTATTTTGATTTTGATAGTAAGAAAGATATTAGTGATATGAGTGAGATAGAAATAAAGTCTCTATTTGATTCTTTAAATGATGAAGATAAACAGGTATTTAAAGCTTATTTATATAAATTAAATAGTGATAGTGTTAATAAATTTATTAAGAAAAACATTGATTCTAAAACTTTAGCTTCAGATATTTTATCTAGTAGTGGTCTTAGTTCTTTAGCAAGTACTTATGTAGGTAGAGGCGTTAATTATGGTGATTTAAATGATTTTAATTTGAATGCTATTTTTAATAAGCTGTTTGCTATAGATAAAAACTATGCCTTTAATTATGTAGATATGGTTTTAAATATGGAAACTCTTGGAGCGACTGAATTTATAAATGCTTTTAAAAGTTTAGCCGGTAATAGTTTTATTTATGATGAAGACTATATTAATAGTAGTAAAGTTTCATTAGATGGTCTTTATGGTGATTTAAGAGATATAGTTGCTACTTCAGCATTACATTATTCTTTAGATCAGGATTATGATTATCAAAAGTTTGCTACAGAGCAGATAAAGTTGCAATTCATATTAAAGAATAAAGAAGTTTGTGAGTTTGTTCAAAATAAAGAGGAGAAAGTAAAAGCATTAAAGTAGTTTTAAGGGGAGTTTTGGTATGGGCATAAAGGAATTTAAAATAAAATTTGAAAACTTGGGATATACATTTCAAGTCCAGAAGTATTAGAAGATGTATATTTATTTTATAAGTACTATGATAGCAAAGCGAATAAAGGAGTTGCTTCTATTTATAATAGGATATGTGAAAAAGAAAAAAGACTTGGATTGAGATAATGTGATGTTCTCAAATGAAAGTTTTATTAAAAATATTATATATGTAAGAAATTTTACTCATATTATATACTTAGGCTATAAAAAAGTTGCTTATAAAATAAGTATGTTTTTAAAAGGGTAATTATGATTATAAAAGAAAAGATACAAGAAAGAGTACTAATAATCGCTCAAAAAATATCGGGATGAATATTATAAAAATGGTAAACAGCAAGTTTTATCTATGTGAAAGTTTTAATGAAAAGTCCTATAAAAAGCGTGTGACCCCATCTAAAAAGTCCTGCCAAAAACGTGATAAAATGATTGAAATGTTTAATAATTAATGATATTATATCCTTATAAGAGGAGAACTAAGTGTATGAAAAGAAAAATATATGATAAATTATTAAAATGGAAAAATAATGTTGATAATGTAAAACCTTTAATAGTACTTGGAGTTAGACAATCTGGTAAAACTTACATAATAAATGAATTTTGTAAAAATGAATATAATAATTATGTTTATGTTAATCTATTTGAAAATACTAACGTAATAGAGTTATATAATTCTAATTTAACATCAATTGAAAAATTTAATAGACTAAAACTATTACTAGATTTTGATTTTGAAAAGGAAGATACTATTATTTTCATTGATGAAATACAAGAAAGTGAAAAATTAATTGCTGAGCTTAAATATTTTTGTGAGAATCATAATAATGTTAGAATAATCTGTGCTGGGAGCCTTTTAGGAGTGAAGTTAAAAAGATCAAAATTTTCTTTTCCCGTAGGTAAAGTAAAAATGTTAAATATGTATCCAATGGATTTTGAAGAATTTTTAATTGCTATGAATCAAGAAATGTTAATAGACCTTATTAAAGATTGTTATAAAAATAATAAGCAAATAACTTCTCCAATTCATGAGAAAGCTTTAAATTTATATAAAATATATTTAATAACAGGCGGTATGCCTGAAAGTGTTAATAATATGGTAAAGACTAATGGTGATTACATTAAATATGATAAAACAATTTTAACTGATATTGTTAGTTCGTATTTTAAAGATATGGATAAATATGTTACTAATGAAAGTGAAGCTTTAAGAATAAATAGAGTATATGATTCTCTACCTTCTCAATTATCTAATATTTCTAATAAATTTCAATATTCTAATGTATCTAAAGATGCTAGAGCAAGAGAATATGCTACTGCTATTGATTGGTTAGAGGCTAGCAATATGGTTTTACGTTGTAAAGCTGTTAAAACTCCTGAAATACCTCTTGAAGGTTTTACTGATGTTGATACTTTTAAATTGTATTTAAGTGATGTAGGCATACTTAATAATATTTTAAAACTAAATATAGAAGATATCTTAAGTGATAATATTTCTTTATATAAAGGTGTAATAGCAGAAAATTTTGTCGCTAATCAACTAGTATGTAATGGATTTGATTTGTATTATTATAGAAGTAATAATACAAGTGAAGTTGATTTTCTGTTATATACAAAAGATGGTATTATACCAGTAGAAGTAAAGGCAGGGCATGCTACTCAATCTAAAAGCTTAAAAGTATATATAGAAAAGTTTAAGCCTAAATATGCAATTAGAATAAGTACTAAAGATTTTGGATATGATCCTAAAACTAATATTAAATCTATACCTTTGTATGCTACATTTTTAATAAAAGGTGATGATTAAATTAGAAACTAGACATGATAGGAGAATAATATTTTATAGTAAAAGTGTTGATTAAATGTTATAATAAGAATGTAAAAAGTTTTATTCAATAATTGATTTTTTACTGGAAGTGTCATAAAATATATGATACATTTAAATCTTTGTGTATTGTATTTTATGACTGAGTAATAGAGGATAGAAAGACATCGTCTATCGTGGAACATTAAAGTCTAAAGTGTAGGGTTCTTTTAAAGAATTCGATGAGATGCCAAGTGATGCAAAGGCCTATTACTTATAAGCTCGTACTTAGGTGCGAGTTTTGTTTAAATATAAGAAATATAACAAGTATGAAGGTGATGATTGGATGAATTATAATTTAGAGTGTGAAAAGATATTAAATAATATTGATTTAAATAGTAAACCTTCTTTATTATTACATGCATGCTGTGCTCCTTGTTCTTCATCAGTCTTAGAGAAAATATCTAAATACTTTGATATTACAATTCTTTTCTATAATCCTAATATTACTGATTATAAAGAATATCTTAAAAGACATGAAGAGTTAGAGAAATTTATTAAACTAGTAGGTTATGACATTAAACTTTTAGATTGTAATTATGATAAAGAGAAGTTTTTAGATATGTCTAAAGGATTAGAAGATTTAAAAGAAGGGGATATTAGATGCTATAAGTGTTATAAATTAAGACTAGAAGAGACTGCAAGAATTGCTAAACTTCATGACTTTGATTACTTTACGACAACTTTATCTATTAGTCCTTATAAGAATAGTAAATGGTTAAATGAGATAGGAGAAGAACTATCTTTAAAATATAATATTAATTATTTATATGCTGATTTTAAAAAGAAAAATGGTTATAAAAGAAGTATAGAATTATCTTATATATATAATTTATATAGACAAGATTATTGTGGTTGTATTTATTCTAAAGTAGAACGAATTAAACACCTTCAAGATCAAAAGTAGGTATAAATGATTCATTGCAAGTACCACCTTCTTGCATATAAGCATTTTTAATACCTATATCAAGGGCATAATCTATTACATCATTATATTCTTTGTCGTTGACAGTTTTATTTAAGAATGGATAGTCTTTAATATGGTTTATAGGTGTATATTGATTCATAATACTAAGATAGATATTATCTTGGTATTTTTCATATAGATAATTTATTATTTTCTTAGTATCATCACTTTTAGTTGGTAAGACTAGACATCTAACAATGATACCTTTAGTCATTAGACCATCTTTATTAAATGTATTTTTGCCAGTTTGTCTATACATTTCTTCTAATGCTTTAGATGTTACTTCAAAATAATTAGGACACTTTGATAAGTTTTTGCCTAATTCGTTATCAAAATACTTAAAATCAGTTAAATAAATATCAATATAACCGTCTAATAGTTTTAATGTTTCTACATTTTCATAACCACTAGTATTATAAACGATAGGAATAGATAATCCCTTACTTCTAGCTAGTTTAATCGCTTCTATGATACTAGGAACATAGTGAGTAGGAGTAACTAGATTAATGTTGTTAGCATTTTTTTCTTCTAACTCTAACATCATATCAGCAAGTCTTTTTATAGATACCTCTTTACCAAATCCATCAGTAGATATTTCTTTATTCTGACAATAACAACACTTTAAATTACAATTACTAAAAAAGATAGTACCACTACCACTTTCTCCAGATATAGAAGGTTCTTCAAAGTAGTGTAGAGCACTTCTTGCCACTTTAACTTTATCAGTCGCTTTACAATATCCTAAAGTTTTGGTCCTATCTATTGAACAAATTCTTGGACATAAATTACATTTTTTATATAAATCTATCATATTTACCTCTTTTCTATAGAACGAAATTTCTGTATCATGTTCGATTGATTTGTTATATTAGATATGCTATTATATCTATTAGGAATACCTAGTAAAACAGTGCTTTTTGCCTCTTTCAAAACTCTATTATTCAGGGGAGAAAGGGGAGATATTTATGAGTAAGAAGGATTTCTTGATAGTAATATTATTACTTGTTATAATTCTTTTAATTATTTATAGATAGTAAAACACCCTATTACATCTTTGTGAATAGGGCTTTTACTTCTAGATTTTTTAGAGGTAACACCCGACACAGAACTAGGTATTCCTCATTTTTTATTATATGTAAATTTCTTTTACATATCCATAGTATCATAAATATATAATAAATTCAAGTATATTTGAAAAACTATATAACATAAGGTATAATGAATAAAGAAAGAAGGAAGTCTTATGAGATATTATTGTATTGGAATAAAAGGAACAGGGATGAGTACCCTTGCTCAGATGTTATATGATATGGGTAATGAGGTAAGTGGCTATGATGATGCTAAGGATTATAAGTTTACAGAGAAAGGTTTAGAAAAACGTGGTATAAAGATTTTTTATGATAGTAATCATGCTATTGATAAAGATACTATTGTAACAGCATCTAAAGCCTTTAGTGATGATCATCCTGAGATAAAAAGAGTAAAAGAATTAGGGCTTACTTTTAAGCCATATAATGAAGTAGTAGGTGATATTACTAAAGAATTTGATACTATTTCAGTAAGTGGTACTCATGGTAAAACTACAACTACAACTCTTTTAAAACATCTATATGAAAATACGATAGGTTGTAATTATTTTATAGGTGATGGAACTGGTCATGTCGATATGAAAAATAGATTATTAATAATAGAGTCAGATGAATTTAATCGCCATTTTCTTGCTTATCATCCTAAGAAAGTTATTATTACTTGTATTGAACTTGAACATACAGAGATATATAAGACTATAGAGGAAACTATTAAGACCTTTGAAGAGTTTGCTAATAAAGCAGAGACTGTAATTGCTAATGGTGATGATTTAAATATTAGAAAGATTAATTTTAAGAATAATGTTATTTTCTATGGAGAAGATGAATCTAATGACTATATCATTAAAGATATTAAGTTAGAGACTACTGGTTCAAGTTTTACCTTATATAAAAAAGATGAGTTAATTGATACTTTCTTTGTTCCTTTGTATGGACATCATATGGTTATGAACACTGCTAGTGCTATTATTGAATCTTTAGATGAGGGAATTAGTAAAGATAAAATTAAAGAATTATTACCTAGTTTTAAAAATGCTAGTAGGCGTTTTTCGGAAACTGTAGTTGGTAATACTATTATAGTTGATGACTATGCTCATCATCCAACGGAAGTTAAAGTTACACTTGAAGCGATTAGACAAAAATATCCTGATAAGAAGTTAACAGTTGTTTTTCGTCCTAATACTTATTCTAGAACATCATACTTTAAAAAAGAATTTGCTGATGCCTTAAAAGTTGCAGATAAAGTTTATTTAACACCAATTAAATGTGATAGAGAAAATTCAAAAGACTATCCACCGATAAAATCAGAAGATATAATAGAACTTATTCCTGATAGTGAACTTGTAGATGATGATACAGTTAGTAAAGCCTTAAAAAATAAAGATGGAGTAGTAGCTTTCATGGGATGTGCTACAGTATCTCATTTGATTGAAAATTTTATAAAAGCTTTAGAGAGTGTTGAATAATTTAAAATAAATATGCTATACTATAAATGTCTAAAGAAAATGATGCGGATGACTCAGTATAAAACCGACTAAAGAGACGATAAGGGAGTATTGATGATTGTTACGTTCGTGTTGAAGACCTTTCCATTGGTTAGGGATCCTAAGAACTGACTATATACACCCACCTGTACATAAGTATAGGTTTTATCGTAGATCCAAACGTTTCTTTGGACTTTTTTGTTGCAATTTTAAAAAAGTAATATATAATATAACTACTTTGTGAGGTGAAAGCGATGAATGAAGATTTTATAGAAAAGTTGATGGATGATATATCTGATTTGTTGAAAGATAAAACTACAATAGATAAAAAAGAAAAACAATTAAATCAAAAGATAGTAGAGGTTGAATCTAAGATATTATATAATGAAAAAATAACGGCTATTGATTATGTAACTACATTAGAATTAATAAAATATCTTGTCAATTTTGAAAATACACATATATTCAATAATGGAAAATTAAAAAAAATTAGTAATTTAGTGTTAGACGAAATAGAGCCTACGTTAGATAACTTAACATTAGAGAGATTTTTAATAGTTTTTGAACAATACAAAAGTCTTGTTCAATATATAAGAATATGTAATGAAGATTTTTTTAATCAAAATAATAATGAAAAATTAATGCCAGTTTATGAAGAAATGTACGAAAGACATAAGGTTTTTAGGAAAATCAAGTAGTATGTAAAAGATACATACTTTTTTTATTTTTTTTTGTTGACACATGACAACTTGTCACATATAATGTTATAGTGACTGTTAGGAGGGAAAACAATGCCTAGTGATACATTCTTAAGATTAAATGAAGATAAGAAGAAAAAACTGCTTGATGCTAGTTTTAAAGAATTTTCTCTTAATAATTTTAATGATGCTTCTATTAATAGAATTATTAAAGAAGCAGGTATTTCTAGAGGAAGTTTCTATATGTATTTTGAAGATAAAAAAGATTTGTATTTCTATCTTTTAGAGCAATATGGAGAGATACTTGCTGATAATATGAAAAAAGACTTAATAGAAAACAAAGGAGATCTTTTTAAAATGTTTCAAGATAATATTGAAGTAAGTTATAATTCCTTTAAAAATAATAATATTAATTTTTTTAAGAAATCTTTAGAAAATATCACTATTATGGAAGAGTCTAAAAGAACTTTTGGTTTTCGAGATAAGAGACTTTTAAACGAACTTATTCCTAACATCAATTTAGAATTACTTAATGATAATGCTAGGTGTCATATTGAAGTAATTTTTGCCATTAATATGCATCTATTGATGGTTACATTATTTAAGTTGTTAAAAAAAGATAGTCTTGATAGAAAGTTAATTAAAGATTATTATGAACAACTTGATATTTTAAAATATGGATGTAGTATAGAAAAGAAATAGGAGGAGTATGATTTATGTTAAAAATATTTAGATATTTAAAAGACAATATTTTATCAGTTATTCTAATTATTTTACTATTAATAGTTCAAGCGAACTGTGATTTAACTATACCTCAATATACTTCTAATATTATTAATGTAGGAGTACAACAAGGAGGTATAGAAGAAGTTAATCCTAAAGTAATTAGAGCTTCTAAATTAGATGAGATTTTACTTTTTGTAAGTGATAAAGAAAAAGAAGAAATTTTATCTAATTATGATTTAATTACAGAAAAGAGTGATGAATATGATTATGATATTCTTGATGAAGAGCCAGTTTATGTAATTAAAGATGAAGAAGAATCTAATAATACTTTAGAGAAAGCTATTTTAGTCGATTATATGCTAACTAGTGAAGAGAAAGAAGCAGTTAATATTCAAAAAGAAATTAAAAAAGATATGCCTAGTGCTATGCAAGATATGGCTATAATAGATATTATTGAAGCATTACCTGATAGTGAACTTAATGATATGAGAAAATCTATTAATAAGCAATTTGAATCTATGCCTGATAGTATAATAAGTCAAAGTGCTGTAGCAGCGATTAAACAAGAATATACTGAAGTTGGCCTTGATACTGATACTATTCAAACTAATTATATTATAATTACAGGCCTTAAGATGTTAGGCCTATCTTTGATAAGTGTAACGGCAACAATATTAACAGTATTAACTAGTGCTAGAGTAGGTTCAGGTCTTTCTAAACGCGTTAGAAATAAGGAATTTAAGAAGGTATTAAACTTTGGAACAGCAGAGTATAAAGAAATAGGTATATCATCCTTAATTACTAGAAGTACTAATGATATTCAACAAGTACAGATGATGATTATTATGACTTTAAGATTATTTATCTATGCCCCAATAGTTGCTTTTGGAGCGGTTAGAAAAGTATTTGAAACAGCTCCAACAATGACTTATATTATTTGGTTAGGAATAGTTTGTGTCTTAACATTAATATTCACTTTATTTGCTCTTTCAATGCCTAAATTTAAGAGAGTACAAAAACTTATTGATAAATTAAACCAAGTAACAAGAGAAATTATTACAGGTATTCCAGTAATTAGAGCTTTTTCTAATCAAAAATATGAAGAAGAAAGATTTAGTAAAGCGAATACTAACTTAAAGAAAACAAACCTTTTTGTTAATAGAGTAATGAACTTTATGATGCCAGGTATGATGTTTATTATGAATGGTATTGTTGTTCTAATTATTTGGATAGGTGCTCATAAAATTGATGAAGGCTTATTACAAGTTGGAGATATGTTAGCATTTATTCAGTACTCAATGCAGATAATTATGTCATTCTTGATGATATCAATGTTTTCTATTATGTTACCACGTGCTAATGTTTCTGCTAACCGTATTATGGAAGTATTAGAAACAGATGTTGATGTTAAAGATCCTAAAAAACCTAAAACATACAGTAAGAGAATTAAAGGCTTAGTAGAGTTTAAAAATGTAAGCTTTAGATATCCTGATAGTGATGAAGATGTTATTACCGATGTAACATTTACGGCTAAGCCTGGTACAACTACGGCCTTTATTGGTTCTACTGGTAGTGGTAAAAGTACTTTAATTAACTTAATACCAAGACTTTATGATGTTACTAAAGGAGAAATATTAGTTGATGGTATTAATGTTAAAGATGTAACACAGAAAGACTTACACGAAAGAATCGGTTATGTTCCTCAAAAAGGAATATTATTCTCAGGAACAATTGAATCTAATATTAAATATAGTGATGAGTCTATGTCTGATGAAAAGATGATTGAAGCGGCACGTATTGCTCAAGCCGAAGAATTTATATTAGCTAAAAAAGAAGGATATAAGAGCCCTATTAGTCAAGGTGGAACTAATGTATCTGGTGGTCAAAAGCAAAGACTATCTATAGCTCGTGCTATTGCAAAAGATCCAGAGATTTATATATTTGATGATTCATTCTCTGCTTTAGATTTTAAAACTGACTTTGAACTAAGAAAAGCTTTATATGAATATGCTAAAAATTCAACTATTTTTATTGTTGCTCAACGTATTAATACCATATTAAAAGCTGATCAAATAGTTGTACTTGATGAAGGTAAAGTAGTTGGCATTGGTAATCATCAAGAATTACTTAAGAGTTGTTCTGTATATCGAGAAATTGCAGAATCACAATTATCAAAGGAGGAGTTAGAAAATGCCTAGAGGAAGATCTGGAATGGGAGCAGGAGAGAAAGCTAAGGATTTTAAAGGTACTTTAAAGAAATTGCTTACGTATTTAGGTACATATAAAGTAAGTTTAATATTTGTTGTTATCTTTGCTATTTGTAGTGCTGTTTTCTCAATAATTGGTCCTAAAATATCAGGACAAGCGACAACAGAAATATTTAATGGATTATTAGGTAAAGTAATGGGAACTACTAATGGAATTGATTTTTCTAAAGTAGGAACTATTCTTTTGACACTATTATCATTATATATAGTCAGTGCTATTTTCTCTTATTTACAAGCTTTTATAATGAGTGGAGTAAACCAAAAAGTTACATTTAATTTAAGAGAGAAGATATCTCATAAAATGCATAAATTACCTCTTTCTTATTTTGAAACTAAAACAACAGGAGAAATTTTATCAAGAGTAACAAATGATGTTGATACTTTGTCCCAAAGTTTAGATCAATCAATTTCACAAGTATTAACATCAGTAACAACGTTAATTGGTGTTGTTGTGATGATGTTAACAATAAGTCCATTGATGACTTTAGTAACTTTAGTAATTGTACCTATCGCTTTATTTATGATGAGTTTTATTATGAAACACTCACAAAAATACTTTTTAAATCAACAAAAGTACTTGGGAAATATAAATGGTACTATTGAAGAAGCATACTCAGGACACACTGTTATTAAATTGTTTAATGGTGAAGATAAAACTGTAGAAGACTTTAATAAAACTAATGAAAAATTATATAATTCAGCATGGAGAGCTCAGTTTTTCTCAGGTATGATGCATCCAATTATGAATTTTATTGGTAATATTGGTTATGTTTTAATTTCTATTTTAGGAGGATATTTAGTTATTCAAAACAAAATAGAAGTAGGAGATATTTTATCATTTACTCAATATATTAGAAACTTTATGAATCCACTTGCCCAAATTGCTCAAATTGGTAATATGATTCAGTCAATGGTAGCATCAGCTGAAAGAGTATTTGAATTTTTAGAAGAGAAAGAAGAAGTTCCTGAAGTTAAGAAAGTAACATATGATTTAGACAAGATGGGTAATACTGTAACTTTTGAAGATGTCAAATTTGGTTATAATAAAAATAAAATTATTATTAATGACTTTAGTGCTAAGATGCATAAAGGACAAAAGATCGCTATTGTTGGACCAACAGGTGCTGGTAAGACAACTATTGTAAAACTATTAATGAGATTCTATGATGTAACTTCTGGTTCTATTAAAATAGATGGTGTTGATATCAGAGATATGAAACGTGATGATTTGAGAAGTCTCTTTGGTATGGTTTTACAAGATACATGGCTTTATAGTGATACTATTAAAGAAAATATTCGTTATGGTAATTTAAATGCTAATGATGAAGCGGTATATGATGCAGCGATTGCAAGTCATGTTGATCACTTTATTAGAACAATGCCTGAAGGATATGATATGGTTCTAAATGAAGAAAGTGATAACGTTTCTGCTGGTCAAAAACAATTATTAACTATCGCTAGAGTTATTCTTAAAGATCCTAAAATCTTAATACTAGATGAAGCGACAAGTAGTGTTGATACGAGAATGGAACAATTAATTCAAGACGCGATGGATAACTTAATGGAAGGAAGAACAAGTTTTGTTATCGCTCATAGACTTTCTACTATTAAAAATGCTAACCTTATACTAGTAATGAAAGATGGAGATATAGTAGAACAAGGAACTCATGATGAGTTACTTAAGAAAAATGGTTTCTATGCCGAATTATATAATTCACAATTTGAAAGTGTTTCAGAATAGATGGTAAATTCCATCTATTTTTTGTATATAAGGAAATTGCGTTTTTAATGAGTAAAATCGAAAATATGTATTGACAAACGTATCTTCTAGATAGTACACTTAAGTTACAAATATTAAGCAGGGGGAAAT
>CALVQY010000026.1 GCA_944358355.1 uncultured Bacilli bacterium
CTACGTAAAAAAACCATAAAACCTTTATATATCAAAGATTCTACGGCTTTTTAACTTTTTTTCATTATTTTATCCTGAAGAAAAGCTCCACTAAGGGAGCTTAAATTGTACTATTTTGTTAAGCTTGTCTCATTAACATCATATGTTGGTTGGCTAGATATTTCTCCTGTTTCAGGATTATAAGTAATATTTTCACCATTTTCCATAGCGTTAACAATAGCATCTGCTACTTGATCATTTTGATAAACTGGAACTTCTTCCTCGTAAGATGCTTCTTCTGGAGTTGAGCTTTGAACTTCAGTTTCTACTGGTGCAGTTACTTCAACTTCAGGAGCTTCTACAGTTATTTCTTCACTAGCTGGACTTGTTTGTTCAACAGGTACTTCTTCAATAGTTTGTTCTTCAACTACTGGTTCACTAACTTCTTCTGTTGGTGCAACAGATTGTTCAGCTTCTGCTTCGACTTCAATTTCTTGTGATGGTGACTCAGGCTGTTCAACTGGAACTTCTTCAGTATAAACATCATCATAACCTAAGGCAGCAGCATTTTCATCAGGTGTTGTCATTTCTTGATCTTCAGTTAAAGTTACTTCATTATCACCAATTGTAATGTCATCACCAATAGCGTTTTCGATATCTTCAATGTTTTCAAATTTATCATTTAGTTCAACATCATCTAAGTTAATATCTTCTTCTACTTCCTCAGTTGGAGGAGTTGTTTCATCTTCGACAACAGGAGCTTCTACTTCAATTTCTTGAGATGGAGTTTCTGTTGTATTAGTATTTTCTTCTTGATATGTTTCTTCTTCAGTATAAGTATTATCTTCGCTAATTGTTTGTTCATTATCAGTAGGAAGTGTAGGCTCTTCTATATCATCTATTGTAATATTAGGATCTTGGAAATCACCATTTCCTTCTGGTAAGTTTTGGGTATTATCTTCTTGAGGTTGTGTTTCACTTCCACTTGTGTTTTCACTGCTATTTGAAGTAGTATCACTTCCACTAACAGATGTACTTGTATCTGTGCTTGAATTAGTATTACTATTACCATTATCATAACTACTTCCAGCAACTGTTGTTCCTGTAGAATTATTAGAAGTAGTTGCTGATCCAGTAGTAGCTGTATTATTAGAAGTAGCAGGAGTATTTTCTTTCTTAGTTTCTTCTTTTACTTCATTACCTTGAACAGCATTTTCTTGTTCATTAGTATTGTTATCGTTTTCTTTATTGTTATTATTATCTAAATCATTATCTTTATCATCATTTAAAGTAAATTCTCTAGTTGTAGTTCTAGTAGGAGTATTATCTCTATTTAGTTTAAATAAACCTTTACCTACATTAATTCCTACAATACCTACAATTACAGCGACACCAGCTACTATGAATTTCTTTTTATGAGTCTTAAAGAAATTACCAAATTTACTCATCTTATCTTTAAAGAAGGCAAATTTATTTTCTTCCTCATCTTCATTATCAAGGTCTTCATCGTCATCAGAATTAGCAGGAGGATTTTCTCCTTCATCGTTATTTTGTGAATGGTCTTGTTCAACATCACTAGCTGTCCCTTCAATAATATAATCACCTAGATTAGCTTCTAAGTTTTGTTGATAGTGATCTAAATCCTCACTATTTCCACTTTCAGGAGCATTAGAATCTGTTTCAGGGCTTTCTGAGACAATTTCTTCTTCCTCATCAATCATTCCATCGTGAGATTTAAAAAAAGGATTGCTTGTATGTTTTATGTTATAATCTGTTATGCTATTTAAAACTTTTTTTAAATCATCATTGTATTTTTCGGTTGTACTTTTACCAATATATTTGTCATTTTCTTCTATAAGATTAGATATTATCGTTGCTCTTTCTTCATCTTTATAGTTTTCAAATAGCAGTTTAGGAAGAACATTTAACTTTGTTCCTGTTAAATCAAAACAAGGATCGTTTTTTAGAGATTCGATTAGACTTTCTTTTTTATATTCTTTACTATTACAGTAATCCACTGCATAATCCATGGCTTTTTCTACATCATCACAAAATTCAAAATTTATTTCTTTATCATCATCATATGCTATGACATATAAATCTTTTGAGCCACCATTACATTTATATATACCTTTAATTTTTTTCTTCATAATTTATCAACTCCTTATCCCCTTTTATTACCTGTATAGGTATATCCATTATTTAATAGATTCGTATCATTGTATGTACTCCATTTAATATCTGTACCACCACTACTTATTAATCTTCTAGTACGATAACTATAATAATAAACAGTTGCATAAGCAGGTTGTCCCTTATAAGTACCAATATATTCTCTTCTTGATGTTGTTTGTACTTCTCTTAAGCAATTAGTATCAGTTGATGCACACATTATAGATGTATATTTTTTAGTATTTACAATCCAATCACTCCAACTACTCCAATTTGATAAAGCTGGTGCAGTTACTTTCTTATATTCATATGTTACTGTACTAGTTGTTTGATTGTTATTAGTTTCAGGTTGTGTTTGATTATTTGTAGTACTGTTATTAGTAGTTGTACTTCTATTATAATTATAGGAAATCGCTCCATTATTAGTTGTGTTAGTATTAGTATCTTCTTTAATCTCTACTTCTTCTTTAGGAGTATCATCAACCTTTTCTTTCTCTTCCTCTTTATTCTTAGACTCATCTTCCTTACAGATAGTATTATCACAGTAGTCATATTCTCCTACTCTTGTTAATGTATAATCTTCTTTTTCATTACATTTTAAGTTGACTCTAAGAGTATAATCTTCATTATTTTTAGTAAGTCTAATATAACTAGCATTAACATCACAAGCTTTATTATCAGCATCAGTAAAAGCATCTAGTAGGCTATTATTTATCATGTCTCTTAAAGATAATTCACTTACTTCTCCTACTTCTTTTGGTAGATTATCTTTATTGTAATAAGTAAGAGCAGCATCTTCCATTATCTTTATGTTTTCACTAAATACTTTATCATATTCTGTTGTATCTTTAGTTACTTCGTTATTAGGTCCTAATATTTTAGCGATAGCCCAAGCGACTAAGATAATAAAGATAACAACAACTATTACTTTTAATAATATATCTCTTAAAGGAAATCTTCCCCTAAAATTCTCCTCAGTGTACATCCTAATCCCCCTTCCATATAAGTTGGCCATATTATACCATAAAAGGCTTTATTTGTCAAATTTCAAACGAACGATAGTACAGCCAGGATTCATAAAGTCTAGTTTATATTCTAATACTCTTTTCTCTTTTTTTAAATAGTCTAAAACGCTATTTTTTAATATTCCTGTTCCTATGCCATGAATTATGACTATATATTCATAATTAAGCTTGTAACAGTCATTTATAAACTCTTTTACTTTATATAAAGCATATTCTCTATCCATTCCATGTAAATCTATTTTAGGATAACTAGATAATATCAACTTCCTCACTTCTTTCTAAGACAGCACTTAGCTTAGGAATAGAAAATCTTCCTCCTACTTTTAAAGTTGATAAGGCTCCTGTAATATTAGCTAACCTACAAGTTGTTTCTAAATCATAGTTATTAGAAATAAAGTATGTAAAGGCTCCATGGAAAATATCTCCTGCTCCTGTTGTATCAACTGCTTTTACTTTAATACTAGGGATTAGTTTATATTCGTTATTTATTTTTGTGAAACATCCTTTATCTTCTAAAGTAATAACAATTATATTTTTAAAGTCAGCTGTTAGTTTATTATGGATTTTTATTAGAGATTCTATACTTCCATCATATTCTAATTTAGTATAGTCTAGAGCAAAGTTTTTAGAACAAACAAGATAGTCAACTAGAGGACAAAGTGCTACTGTTGAAGGTTTAAAAGAACCTGCATCTATTATTTTAATAGCATCTTTATTATTAAGAAGAACTTTTTTACTCATCTCTTCTTCTTCACCATCAACTAAGATAACATCATATTTATTATTATTTTCCATACTACATCTTACAACATTATCATCTTGACTAGTTAATATTGTTCTTGAAGCTTTAGTAGTATTAGCGATGATAAAGCTTAACATAGTATTATAGTTTGGAACTAGTTCTAAGTAAGTTGTATCAACCCCTGCTCTAATTAGTTCTTGTTTAAACTTTTGGCCATAGTAGTCATTTCCTACTACACCTTGAAATGAGGAGTCGGCTCCCCATAGGCCTAATAAATAACCTGCTGTACTAGCAGGACCTCCTCCACAGTCTATATATTTTTTTACTCTTACCTTTGTATTTTCTACAGGATAGCTTTCTGTTGTAAAAGTTATATCATAAGAAGCATGTCCTATTGTTAAATATTTCATATTATTATCACCGTTTTAATTATATCAATATTTTAGAAAAAAATATATAAAAAGTAAGGACTTAAGTGTAAACATTTGTTATAATAGGAAAAGGAGGTTATATCTAATTATGAAGAAAAATGCAAAAGAGAAAAAGGAAAAGAAAGAAACAAAGAAATTAACTAAGAAACAGATTATTATTTTAGTTATAGTTACTATTGTTTTAGGAGTTATCTGTTACTTTGCTTCTACAGAAATTACTAAGAGTATAATTGATCATAAGACAATGAATGAAAGATTAGAGAAAGCTAGAGAAGATAGTTTAATGACGGTTGATACGATAGAAAATATTAGTCTTGATGATTTAGTAAAGAAATTTAATGAGATAAACGATGATAAGTTAGATGTTAACGATAATACAGCAGTTATTAATGATATGAAGATAGAGTTTTATCTTAATGATAATAATGTAAATATAACTACTATTGACTTTGCTAAAAGAAATAAAGATGCTAAAAATTTGATAAGTAACATGATATTAGCGAATAATGATACTATTACTGATGAGACAATAGATTTAATATATGATAGAGTCTTTGAAACTATTGGAAATACAAAAGATGATGAAAGCAAGACATCAGAGTTTTTCCAATATCAAGGATTAGAGTTTAGTTTAAAAGAATATAGCGATAGTGATTATAGATATAGTTTTAGAATAGGAAGAATTGTTGAAACAGAACAAGAAGAAAATGAAGAAGAGTGATGTTATTTCATCACTCTTTATTATTTCAAATTAATTTATAAATACTTTTTTTATGCACGTGATACATATTTTCCATCTTTAGTACTAACTAAGATATCTTCATCTTGTTTAATAAATAATGGAACTTGAATAGTCATACCTGTCTCTAATTCTGCATTTTTCATAGCACCGCTACTTGTATTACCTTTAACGGCATCTTCTGTCTTAACTACTTTCATAACTACTTTATCAGGTAAATTCATTCCTAACATTTCACCTTCAAAGAAAGTAATTTCAACTTCTAAGTTTTCTTTTAAGTATTTAGCGTCATCTCCTATAACACTCTTATCAAGTTCTATTTGTTCATAGTCTGTCATACTCATAAAATAATAAGTATCTCCCATAGAATATAAAAATTGCATAGTCTTCTTATCTATATGAGCTGTTTCTACTTTAACTCCTGCATTAAATGTCTTCTCTACAATAGAACCTGTTCTTAGATTCTTCATCTTAGCTTTTACAATTGCAGCACCTTTACCAGGTTTAACATGTTGACTTTCAATTATAGTAAAGATTCCTCCCTCAAACTGAATAGTCATACCAGGTTTAAAATCATTTGAATTAACCATTTTACTTACTCCTTTCTATAATTAATAACAGTCATTAAATGACTGTTATATTATTATTTTTTCTCTTTATGAGTTGTGTGCCTACCACAGAATTTACAATATTTACTAATTTCCATTCTTCCTGGAGTATTATTTACATTTTTTTCTTCTCTATAATTTTCATTTCCACAAACTGAGCATACAAATGTCTTCTTTTGTCTATGTCCAAGCTTTTTTGCCATACGTTTTCCCTCCTTTTTCCTTTAGTCATTTTATCAGATTTTTTTAAATGTAGCAACTATTTATTTAATTCTTTTAATAATTCAATAGTTTTTCTCATCTCCCCGTCATACTGTACCATTTCAATACCACCAAATTGATTTAAGAAGTCATCTAATTCCATTTGATATCTTTCAGCAAGTTTTTTAGCTTCTTCCATAGCTTCATCCTCACTTACTTCAATTTGTTCCATATTCATAATTTCTTCAAGCATTAATCTATATAGTACATTTTGATAAGCTTCTTTTTCAAGATGATCTCTTAAGTCTTTCTCTGTTGTCTTAGTAACTTGATAATATAAATCTAAACTAATTCCTTGCATAGCCATTTGTTGTTCTGTTCTTCTAAGTAGTCTTTCAACTTCTTCATTAACCATTTCTTCTGGAATATCAACTTCAACATTTTTAGATACAGCTTCAAGCAATCTATCGATATATTTATTTTCTTCTTCCATATCTTTATTAGCTTTTATATTAGCTTCTATTTCTTTTCTTAAACTTTCTTCATCATTAACTCCTTCAATACCAAGATCAAAGAAGAAATCTTCATCAAGTTCTCTTTTTTCTTTAGTTTTAATTTCATGTACTTTTACTTTAAAAGTAGCATCTTGTCCCTTTAGAGACTCTTCCATATAATCTTCTGGGAATGTTACTTTAATATCTTTCTCTTCTCCAGATTTCATACCAATTAATTGTTCTTCAAACCCAGGAATAAAAGTATTACTTCCAATCTCAAGAGAATAGTTTTCTCCTTTACCTCCTTCAAAAGGTTCACCATCTTTAAATCCTTCAAAGTCAATAACTGCAACATCACCATTTTCAACTTTACCGTTTTCATCTTTATTAACTAATTCTTCATATCTTTCAAGTAAATGTTCTATTTCATGATCTATTTCTTCTTCAGTTACTTTAACTTCATTAGGTTTAACACCTAAATCTCTATATTTACTAATTTTAACTTCAGGTTTAGTTATAATTTTGAATGTAAAAGTTACACTATTTTCATCTAAACTTTTTAAATTAGGAACAGGTTGTACTACTGGTATTAACTTATTTTCTTCTAAAGCTTTAGTATAAGCATCTTGTAATACTAAATCAGCAGCATCTATTAAATAATCTTGACCGAACTTTTTATCATAAATGTTTTTTGGACATTTACCTTTTCTAAAACCATCTACAGTTACTTTTTTTACTTTTTCTTTGAAAGCTTTATCAATGGCATCAGTCCACTCTTTACCTTCTAATTTTATTTCAATGTCATGATAATTTTTTTTATTTTTTGTTTCTTTTTTAGTTTCTTTCTTTTCCATAAATATTTCCTCCAATACGTTTCTTATTATATATGATAAAGTTTAGTTTTTCAACATTTAATTTTAATAAATTAGTAATTTGTTAAAATGCAAAAATAGCCAGAGCCTTCTAAGGGTTCTCTGGTACTATATAATATTTTTGAAAACTAGTTTCTTTTATTAACTAAATTCTTAACTTTACGTTTTTGATATTCATTTACTATTGTTTCTCTTTTATCTTCTAATATTGCCATTTGTCTATCATATTCTTCCATCAAATTTTCAGCTTTTTTATCTATTTCTTCTAATTTAGGATTAATATCTAATTGATTTATAATATTAACTTGTCTTAATGATTCACTAAGTAAATATGTTAAATATGCTCTTCTTAACTCTAGACTTTCTTTAGGGTTAAATGTATCATCTTTAATTACAATACCATCTTCTTCTTTACCTAAAATAGTATCTAAATACTGTAAACTTATATCAACTTTCCAAGTAGAGTTTATAAAGTCAGGATTACTACATTTTTCAAAAGAACAGGTCTTACTTTCTATATTACTATTTTGAACTTTAATATTACTAGCTGTTGTAGATAGATTTGATAGTTTTCCATTTACATTATCTAAGAGTAAAGAACTAGATTTAATACTAACATTATCAAATTCTATATCACCTTTTAATGATACATTATCGGCCTTAGATATAGTAAGGTAACCGTCTTTTATTATTATGACTTCACTATTTTCTGTTGATATTGTTCTATTACTGTTTTTATCTATTAAAGATAAAAGCAATCTTTTAGCTTTAATCCAACAATTTAATTTTTCACCTTTAATTATAACAGATGTTTTAGGTCCTGCTTTTATAATTGGATAAGGATTTTTAATATATTCAAAGAAGTCTATAAAATTAATAGAGGAAATATTGTCTTTTATTACATATTTTCCTTGTTTTAACTCTTTTTTATTAAAGATTCTCCCTTTAAAAAAGAAATATTTCAACGGTTCCATAGTTTTACTTTTATCACTGTTATCAGTTTTATAAAATATTCTATAATCTTTTTTCATGTAAATCCCCCTATTTTATAAACATAGCATCTCCAAATGAGAAGAATCTATATTTTTCTTTAACGGCAATATTATAGGCATTTAAGATATTATCACATCCTGCTATTGCAGATACTAGCATAATAAGCGTTGACTTAGGTAAATGGAAATTAGTTATAAGTCCATCTATACTCTTAACTTCTTTACCTGGATAGATAAAGATATCTGTAAAACCACTATCTTCTTTAAATGTACCAAATTTTTGATATATTGTCTCTAATGTTCTTGTTGAAGTTGTTCCAACAGCGATAATTCTCTTACCATTTTCTCTTGTTTTATTAAGGATATTGGCAACATCTTTACTTAGAGAATAAAATTCACTATGCATTTTGTGTTCTGTAACATTTTCTACTTTAACAGGTCTAAAAGTACCAAGACCAACATGTAAGGTTAGATAAACGATGTTTATACCTTTTTCTTTTATTTTATTAAGTAATTCTTCTGTAAAATGAAGCCCTGCTGTAGGAGCTGCTGCACTACCTACTTCTTTAGCATAAACTGTCTGATATCTATCTTTATCTTCTAGTTTTTCATGAATATATGGAGGTAGTGGCATAGTACCAAGTTTATCTAATAATTCATAGAATATTCCTTCATAACTAGCGTTAAACACTCTAATACCTTCATCTTTTACTTCAGTACAGGTTAATTTAAGTAAGCCATCACCAAACGATACAACATCACCTACATGGATACGCCTAGCTGGTTTTACTAGTGTCTCCCAAGTATCTCCTTCGATATTTTTTAACAATAGAACTTCAATAACTGCTTTAGTACTTTCTTTTTCACCGATTAACCTTGCTGGTAAAACTTTAGTATCATTTAATACTAAAGTATCACAAGGATTAAGATAATCTATAATATCATAGAAATGTTTATGCTCTATTTCTCCTGTTAATTTACTAAGTACCATAAGTCTTGAAGCATCTCTTTGTTTTATTGGTGTTTGGGCAATTAACTCTTCTGGTAAATAATAATCAAATTCTTCTACTTTCATAAATATCCCCCTATTCTATATCGAGGCTAAATAAACCTCCTTGATAATTTATATTAAGTTCTTTATAAGCTTTTTCTGTTACCATTCTACCACGACTTGTTCTTTTTAGGTATCCTTCTTGTAATAGATATGGCTCAATTACATCTTCTATTGTCGATGTCTCTTCCCCAATTGATGATGCTAGAGCATCTATTCCAACAGGTCCCCCATTAAAGCGTTCAATGACCGCTCTTAGTAGTTGATGGTCAGTCTCATCTAGTCCACTTTTACCTACTTTTAATCGGTCTAAAGCTTTTTCCATTACTTCAAGATCTATGGATTCTTTTTTATCTACTAAGGCAAAGTCACGAACTCTTTTGAAAAGCCGGTTAGCGATACGTGGTGTTCCTCTACTTCTTTTAGCAAGTTCTACGGCTGCTTCTTCATCGATAGGCATATCTAATACTCTACTTGTTCTTTTAATTATTTCTGTTAATTCTTCTTCAGTATAGAATTTTAATTTAGAAATAATGCCAAATCTATCACGAAGCGGTGCTGATAAATCTCCTACTCTTGTTGTGGCACCTACTAAGGTAAAAGGAGGTAAGTCTATTTTAATACTCCTAGAACTTCCTTCTCCACCAATTATTATATCTAAAGTAAAGTCTTCCATCGCAGGATATAGTATTTCTTCAATGAATCTTGGCATTCTATGAATCTCATCTATAAATAAGACATCTCCTGGTTCAAGAGTTGAAAGGATGGCTGCTAAGTCACCACTTTTTTCAATAGATGGACCACTAGCAGTTTTAATATTAACGCCTAGTTCTCTTGCAATAATAAAGGCAAGAGTTGTTTTACCTAAGCCTGGAGGCCCATATAAAAGAACGTGATCTAATACTTCTCCTCTTATTTTACTAGCTTCAATAAAGACTCTAATATTTTCTTTAACTTCACTTTGACCAATATACTCATCTAAGACTTCAGGTCTAATAGTATTATCTACTACACCATCATCTTCTAATTCTTCTCCTGTTACAACACGTTCCATTTAATCACCTACTTTAATAATAATTTTAAGGCTTCTTTTATTTGGTCTTCTATACTTAAAGAATTATCTACTTTCAATATTATACTCTTAATTTCTTTATCTTTATATCCTAGTCCAAGTAATGCTTCTCTTAACTCTTCACTTGTATCTGTTATTTTCTCATCACCAGTAGTTAAATCATCTAGTTTACCTTTTAAATCAAGAATCATTTGTTTAGCAAGTTTTTCTCCTATCTTAGGGAATTTTTTTAGATAAAGAATATTTTCTCTATTAATAGCATCACTTATTCCACTAATAGAACCTGTAGCGATAATAGGTAGAGCCATTTTAGGACCTAGTCCCTTTACGCCAATAAGTTTTAAGAATAGATCTTTTTCTTCTTTAGTTTTAAAACCAAACAAACTATGTTCATCTTCTTTTATTTGTTGATATAAATAAACTTTATAGTCATTTCCTTCTTCGAAAGCAAAAGGATTAGGTGTATTGATAAGATAACCTATCCCATTATTTTCTAAGACGATAGCATTAGACATTACTTCTGTTACTTTTCCTATAATATAACTGTACATCTAATCCTCTTTCATATTGTGATGAACATCCCCTACATCATCGATATCTTCTAAAGCCTCTATTAAATTATATACTTTCTCTTTAGTTTCTTCGTCAAGTTCTACTTCATTATTTGGAATAAATGTAACTTCACTAGTTAGAAATTCAGCTACTCCCATATCTGTTAGAGCATCTTTTACAGCGATAAATTTATCACTTGGGGTTGTAATTAAATAGGTATCGCCAGTATTTTCCATATCTAAGGCACCTGCATCTAAAGCCGTTAGCATAACTTCATCTTCGTCATAATCACTTGGAATAACAATAATACCTTTACGTTCAAAAATATAACTAACAGAACCATCTGTACCTAAGTTACCTCCACGTTTAGAAAAGGTACTACGCACAAGGGACGCTGTTCTATTACGATTATCAGTAAGACAATCTACCATAATAGCAACTCCACCTGGTCCATAACCTTCATAACGAATACTTTCATAATTTTCTCCATTACCAGAGCCTTTAGCTTTATCTATAGCTTTCTTAATATTATCTTTAGGCATATTTGCAGCTTTAGCTTTCTCAACAACTAATCTTAAAGTAGCATTACTATCTGGATCGGGTGTACCACTTTTAGCAGCTACATATAACTCTTTAGCAATTTTTTGAAAAACTTTACCACGTGCTGCATCTATTAATCCTTTCTTTCTATGGATAGTAGCCCATTTTGAATGTCCACTCATTTTATAACCTCCTCTTCTTTCTTTAATATAATATCATATTTATCTAATTTGTTCTAGATTTAAGTAAAAAATAATGCTATTATTAAGAAAAGGTGATATTAAATGGAAAAATATATAATATTGGACAAGAAAATAAAAGTTAGAACTTTAGATAAATTTATTGATAGATTTAAGGGATATAGAATGTATTTATATCCTATTAAAGAAGGATTGTGTTATCCTAAAAAGAAAATGATTAATACTTATTTTAATTGTCAGAGAATTGATATTGTGGTAACTGATAAAGAAAATAATATTCTAGCTATTTATAATAATATAAAGAGTGAAAAGTTTATTAGACCTAGATTAAAAGCTTATTATATATATTTACTACCTGCTAAGAGTACTACTCATTTAAAAGTTAATACAAAATTAAAAATAGTTACAAAAGATAAATAGTTTGTTTCTTAATATAGTGTTATTTTTTTCAATTTGTGATATTATTATACAGTAGGTGATAAAATGAAGGATAAAAAAATTAATTTATTAAGTAAAAAAAGAATATTAGAGATATTAAAAGGAATATTAACTTTTGTTATTTTTTATTTTAGTAGTTATTTGCAGATTATTCCAATTATGTTGTTTAATATCGATGTTAATAATTATACAGCAGGAGATTTAGCGATTGTTAATACTTTTACTGATGTTATATTGGTAATAATATTAGTAATACTTTATTTTAAAGAGCTAAAAGAGATGTTTAAAAGATTCAAGAAAAGTTATAAGACTGATTTGGATACAGGATTAAAATATTGGATTATTGGACTACTTATTATGTGTGCAAGTAATATTTTAATTGGAATGTTTACACCATTAAGTACTTCTTCTAATGAAGAAGCTGTGCAAGGATTAATAAGTACTACTCCTTATTTAATGTTATTTACAGCTGGTATTTTAGCACCTATTGCAGAAGAGTTAACATTTAGAGAAGGATTTAATAAGATATTTAAAAATAAATGGCTATATTGTTTTGCATCAGGATTTGTCTTTGGTCTTCTTCATGTTATAGGTAGTTCTAATCCTTTAGAGTATCTTTATATAATACCTTATGGAAGTTTAGGTTTCTTCTTTGCTCTAACAAGATTTGAAACGAAGAGTATTTACCCATCTATTTGTATGCATGCTCTTCATAATAGTGCTTTAGTTTTATTATCAATTTTTGCTTATTAATAATAAAGTTAAAAAAATAACACGTTTTTTATATGCGTGTTATTTATTTTTTTCCATCATTTTCTTGGCCATTTTTAAGATAAATTTATTAGTAGCAGATACTTTTTCTATGTCTTTTTTGTATCCTAATGTTTTTAAAGCATTGTCTGCATAGTCAACACATAAATCAATACCAGAGATAAAGCTTGCCATATTAGAGCCTAGAAAGACGATTGGTCCTGCCATCTCAGCACTTTCTGCAAGACGATGAGCAACTCCTGTTTCTGCTAAAAGTGCTTCTTCTCCACCAGCCATCTTTTCAAATTCATCTTTCATACCTGTATCAGTAGAGCCTGGCATTACATTATTAACTCTTATACCTTGTTTTCCTAGTTTAATAGATGCTTCACAGGCATACTCTGATAAACATCTTTTAGAATACATATAAGCAAAAGTTGAAGGTGATATTTTAGCAAGAGGTTCTACTACACTTTCTATTTCTTCCCAAGTCTTAGCTTGAACTACCTTACTCTGTTCTTTTCTAAACTCTTTCCAGTTAAGCCCTGCTGTACTTGTTACATAGACAATACTACCACCTTTAGTCATTCTCTTAGTTAAATATTCTTCTGTGATATAGAAGTTTGCAGTATAGTTACAATTAAATGTTGTCATATAATCTGTTTTAGATCCTGATAGTCCTGCTACTCCAAAGAAACAGTCAATATGTTCAGGAAGTTTACTAAATAAGTTATCTATCTCTTCTTTTTTAGATAAATCACATTTTATAAACTCTCTAATACCGCTAACATCACAAGGATTTAAGTCAACGGCATAACAACTTGCTCCTAAATCTACTAGCATTTCTACTGTTGCCTTACCCATACCACTACTAGCTCCTGTTACTACGCAAATTTTATCCTTATAACCAAAATAATCTTTCATATAACACTACCTTTCTAACTTAAGTATAGAAAAACAAAAGAAAAAAGTAAATAATTTATAGAAAATTAGATACTTTTTTACAGTTTATATGATTTTCTAATAGAATAATTTATTGCTCACATCCATCTACAAGTGAGAACATCTGCATAAAAAGAAAATCATCTTATATATTATATGAAGTTTCCCTCATCTAATACATTTCAAATGTATCATAAGCAGCACTATCATGTAAAGATATTTTTATAATTTTATTTTTTATTTCTCTTAGCCTTGTCTTTTGTTTTCTTTGTTTTCTCTTCATCAAAATCAATAATACCTTCCCATTCAAAAGGTTTAAGACCTTTAACGGCTTCGCCGGCAGAAATTATTGGACGTTTTTGTTGAAAAAAGCCTTCAGGAAACTTTGTTATATTTTTCTTTGCCATATAATATCTCCTTCCATAATGAGTATAAATTTGTTTTATCTTATCATAAATGCAACAAGAGGTCAATACCTTTTTAATAAATTAAATTATAGATTTGTAATTGTATCTTTTGTTTTATTTTCAATATTTAAACTTATAACTAATTTTATTAACTTATCTAACATATCATCACTTAAACGGCCAATCACTTTATATTCTATTTTATCTTTATTAAAATAAAATAAATCATCTGCCCTAATATAGCCAGTTTTACTATTAACATTTCTACCTTTGATTTTGTTAGGTGCAATTTCTAGATTACTTTTAATTTTTAGCTTTCTTTTCTTATGGTTTTTACTGTGAAAACTGCACATAATATTAGAAATAAAATCATATGAGTAACTTTCAATTATACCTGCTTCATCACTAATTACCACAAAAGAGTGTTTAGGGACAACGGCACCATTTTTATCATTAAATTTTTTAACAACAATTATGTCTCCAATTCTACACATAAATACCCTCCTTTCTTTAATATTCACACAAGAGAAAATACTTGTGTCTATAATAATTATTAACCATATCTTTATTTTTGCTCTTTTTTCTTGCACAAAAAAACTAGAGTTTTCCTCTAGTTCCTCTAATTATCTCTTGTCTTCATTACTTATCCCTTAACTCTACATCTAAAGAGGTTGTTACTTTTTTAATGATATTCTCAAAGACACTCATAACTTCTTCATCTGTTAAAGTTCTATTATTATCCATAAATGTTAGGTTATAGGCAATAGATTTCTTATCATTATCAAGTTTTTCATAAACATCAAAGACATTTATTTCACTAAGTAGTCTTCCTCCTGCTTTCTTAATAACTGATTCTACTTCACTTGATGACATAGTCTTTGGAACAATGAAAGCGACGTCTTTAACTATTGTTGGATATTTTGAAGCTTCTTTATATTTTAATGGTTTAACTTTAGTCATTAAGGCATTTAAAGATAATTCACACACATACACTTCATCGCTACATTTTTTAGGATGAACTCTACCTATAATACCTATTCTTTTACGGTCAAGAAGGATATCTGCTGATACTCCTGGATGTAAATCTTTAACATTACTCTTAACAAAACTATAACGATTTTTAAAGCCTAAGTAATCAAGAATGCTTTCAACTATTCCTTTCATCAAATAGAAATCTACTTTTATAGAGCCTTTCCAAGGATTAGTAACATAGTTACCTTTCATAAGAAATGCAATCTTAGATTCTTCATTATAAGATTTATCATAAGTTTTAGCAATCTCATAGATATTTATATCTTCAACTTTACGAGCTTTATTATAGTTATAAGTATTTATTAGAGATGGTATTAAACTTGTTCTAATAACACTTTTATCGATACTCATAGGATTAGGTAAAGTAATTTTCTCTTTTTCTTCATAATCAAAGCTAGCAGCCATAGCTGGTGATACTAAAGTATAAGTTTTAACCTCGCTAAGTCCTAAACTTCTAAGACGTTTAGATATAGCTTTACGATATTTAACATCACCTACATACTCTCCTCTTTTTAATTCTATTTTAGGCAGGGTTCCTTTGATATTTTGATAACCGTAAAGCCTTCCAATCTCTTCTGCTATATCATTAACGTTAGATTCAATATCAAGTCTTCTACTAGGAATAGTTACCTTAAATTTACTATCTTTAATAGTATAAGGAAAGTCTAATCTTTCAAGTTCATGTTTCATAATGTCTTCATCTATTTTAATACCAAGCATTTTATCTACATCTATTGGATAGAATTCAACTACTTTAGGAGTCTTATCTATTTTATCATGGATAACTGTACCAGATAGAACAGTAGCATTAGCATATTTTTCAAGTAAATGGCAGGCTCTATTAATAGCATAATTAGTATATTCATAACTTAGTCCTTTACCATATCTTATACTAGCTTCACTTCTAAGGTCTAAGTGAGATGCTGTATATCTAATACTAACAGGATCAAAGATAGCCGCTTCTATTAAGATATTTTTAGTAGTAGGTTCAACTTCTGTATTAAGGCCTCCCATAACACCAGCGATACAAACAGGCTTTTTACCATCAGTAATAATGATATCACTACTTCTAAGTATTCTTTCTTTATTATCTAAAGTAGTAATTACTTCATCTTCTTTAGCATCTCTAACTAAGATTTTATCGCCTAGAGAATCTTTATCAAAGAAGTGAAGAGGTTGACCGAACTCTAACATAACATAATTAGAAATATCTACGACATTATTTATAGGTCTCATACCAACAGATAATAACCTTCTTTTAATAAAGTCAGGTGATTCGCCTATTTCAACATTAGTAACCATTTTTGCTAAGTAATAAGGACATTTACTAGTTTCTACTTCTAATTTAAAATGATTATTAATATTATCTTCATCTTCTTTATAAGATAAATCAGGTAATTTAACTTTTCTATTTAATATTGCTGATATTTCATAAGCAAAGCCGATATGGTAGTAACAGTCATTATTACGATGTTTATGAATATCTAACTCATATAAAGTATCTTCAAGGCCTAAATATACAAGGGGAGCTTTTCCTACAGGAGCATTTTCATTTAATTCTTCAATACCTTTAGCATATGTCTCATCAGTTTTCTCTTCAAGACCTAATTCATATAGAGCACAAATCATACCATTAGACTCTACTCCTCTTATCTTACTTGATTTGATAGCAAAGTCTCCTGGAAGCACAGCCCCTGGTAATGCTACTATTACTTTAAGTCCTTTGCGTACATTAGGAGCTCCACAAACTATTTGTTGTAGTTCCTCTTTACCTATATCTACCTGACATAAATGTAAATGGTCACTATCAGGATGATCTATACAACTAACAACTTTACCAATAACTAGATTATCTATTTTATTAGTAATAACTTTTTCAATATTAATACCAGCTTCTGTGATTTTAACTGATAATTCTTGTAAATCTTGATCAGATATATCTATATAATCTTTTACCCATTCTAAATTAATCATTATTATCTAACTCCCCTCTATCAAAATTACCTACTTCTCTTAAATCTGTGTTATAGAAAACTCTTAAGTCATTAATACCATATTTAAGCATTGCAACACGTTCTGCTCCAAATCCAAAAGCAAAACCACTCCAAACGCTTGGATTAAAGCCTCCCATTCTAAGAACATCTGGATGAACAAGCCCAGCTCCACAGATAGTAATATAACCTGTTTTCTTACAGATATTACAGCCTTTACCTTTACAGTTAAAACAACTTATATCTACTTCAACAGATGGCTCTGTAAATGGATAATAACTAGGTCTTAATCTAACTTCAACATCTTCACCAAATAACTTCTTAAAAACAACTTCAAAAGTACCTTTTAAATCAGATAGAGATATATCTTTATCTACAAGTAATCCTTCTATTTGCATAAATTGATGAGAGTGAGTGGCATCATCATCATCTCTTCTATAAGTCTTACCAGGACAAATAACTCTAACTGGCTTCTTACCTTCAGCTTTTAACATTGTTCTAACTTGAACAGGTGAAGTTTGACTTCTAAGTAGAATCTCTTCTCCTTCAATATAGAATGTATCTTGAGCATCTCTTGCAGGATGTCCTTTAGGGATATTTAACATTTCAAAGTTATATTTATCTTCCTCAACTTCAGGCCCATCAACGACATCATAACCCATAGACATAAAGATTTCTTCTACTTCTTCTATCAATTTCTCTAAAATATTAGGAGCACCTATACTCACCTTTGTACTAGGTAGGCTTATATCAATAGATTCACTCTCTAGTTTTTTGTTTAATTCATCAGTCTCAAACTTATCTTTTAAAGCATTATACTTTTCATTAAAGTAAGTCCTTAGTGAATTAACACCCATTCCAAATTCTTTTTTCTTCTCATTTGGAATATCTTTAATCTTACTATTAAGTTCTGTAATAATACCTTTCTTACTTAAATATTTAATGTGTAGTTCGTTAAGACTCTTTAAGTCTTTAACAGCGTCTATTTCTTTTTCTATTTCTTTTTTAATATCTTCTATATTCATATCAATACATCTCCTTTATCTTAACTAATCTTTTTATATGAGGAACATTTACATTTTCTTTAGGATTATAGTAAATTGTTCTAAGCCCTGCATTCTTAGCACCTTCTATATCTTTAATAGACTTCTTGCGAAACTAAGTATCTAAGCAAAGATTATAAAAACTGCATATTATAAGAAACCTAGAATAAAATGTA
>CALVQY010000027.1 GCA_944358355.1 uncultured Bacilli bacterium
ATCAATATCTGTATAAATTAAATTACTATTTAAATCAAAACGTTTATTATCTTTTAATAGTTTACCATTTTCATAGATTAAAGAAGCTCCTCCAAAGACTAAATCAGAAGTTGACTCCATAATGCCACTTGAACAATAAATATAGCTTGATATTGTCTTAGCAGATTGCATTGAAACTAAATTTCTTCTGTAACTATCTTTACCTACTATTTCATTACTACTAGATAAGTTAAAGATTATAGTCGCTCCATTTAGGCAATGATTATTGCTAGGAGGAGAGACAGCCCATAAGTCTTCACATATTTCAATAGCAAAGGCTACTTCATTTTTTTCTTTATCTTTAAATATTAACTTTGTGGAAATTGGGACTTTCTTTCCTAATAAATTAACATCATCAATCCTTAAATCCATACTAGAAGTAAACCATCTTTTCTCATAAAATTCACTACAATTAGGAATATAAGTTTTAGGAACAATTCCAAGAATATTTCCTTTAGATATAACAACAGCACTGTTTATCAGTTGATTATTACATCTTATAGGCATTCCGATTATAGATATAATATCAATATTATCTGTTTCTTTAAGAATAAAATCTAGGGCTTCTTCACTTTTATTAAGTAAATCATCTTGTAAAAATAAATCACCACAAGTATATCCTGTCAAAGCAAGTTCAGGAGTTGTAACAATTGATACACCTTCTTTATCAGCTTTTCTTAACATTTTAACTATCTCTTTAGCATTATCTATAGGACTTGCAAGTACTAATTTATTAACAATTGCACCTACTCTTATAAATCCATATTCTTTCATAATATCCTCCTTTTTATAGTTTGTTAATTTTTTATTTTTTTACCAATCTTTTTTCTTCTTCTATCATTTTATTTTTAACATTCCATAAATCATAACTTAAATCTACATGAACAAGATGAGGATTTAAAAATCTCTTATTCTCTTCACTTAAAGTTTCTTTTTCTTTTGTACAGTAATCTCTTAAACTCATTACACTATCACTTTTATATACACATTCTCCATTAATAAATATAGGTTCTAATAGTTCTCTAACTGTATAGGTATTAGGTTCTAATTGTTTCTTTTTCCAAGTATCTATAGGATCAAACATTACAGTTGTTTCAAACTCATGATATTTTTCATTGGCAAAGCCTATTATATCTCCTTTAATTTTACCAGTTTCTTTGTCATAAAATCTAAATACTTGTTTATCTCCTGGATTAGTAATCTTTACACGATCTTCACTAAGTTTAATCTTAGGAATAATGACTCCTTTTTTCTTAATAGCAGCTAATTTATAAACACCACCAAAGCTAGGACAGTCCTTTGATGTTATTAAACTTGTTCCTACTCCCCATAGATTTATCTTAGCACCTTGTTCTTTTAGAGATTCAATTAGATATTCATCCAAGTCATTAGAAGCACAGATTGTGGCATCTTTAAACCCAGCTTCATCTAACATAATTCGTGTCTTTTTAGATAGATATGCTAAGTCGCCACTGTCTAAGCGAATCCCATATTTCTTAGGCATCTTTCCTTGTTCTTTTAACTTTTTAAAGACTCTTATCGCATTAGGAACACCTGAGTTTAAAGTATCATAAGTATCTACTAATAAAGTTGCATTATTTGGAAAAAGTTCTGCATATTTCATAAATGCCTCATACTCACTATCAAAACTCATAATAAAGCTGTGAGCATGAGTACCTGCTACAGGTATGTTAAATTCTTTACCAGCTAGAACATTACTAGTTGATGAACATCCACCAATAACGGCTGCTCTTGCTCCATAGATTCCTGCATCTGGTCCTTGGGCTCTTCTAAGTCCAAACTCCATTACAGCATCACCTTTAGTCGCTTCACAAACTCTTGATGCTTTAGTAGCAATTAAACTTTGATGATTAATAATATTTAAAATAGCAGTTTCTATAAGTTGAGCTTCTATGATAGGAGCTTCTACTTTTAGTAAAGGCTCCATTGGAAAGACAACTGTTCCTTCTTTAATAGCATAAATATTACCAGTAAATTTAAAATTCTCTAAATATTTTAAAAATTTTTCGTCAAAAAGTTCTAACTCTCTTAAATAATCAATATCACTCTTTTCAAAGTGTAAATTTTTAATGTAGTTTATTACTTGTTCAAGTCCTGCTACTATAGCATATCCTCCATTAGAAGGATTCTTACGATAAAAGACATCAAAGACAACTCTTTCATCTTTTTTCATATCAAAATATCCATTCATCATGGTAAGTTCATATAAATCTGTTAATAAAGTTAAATTTCTTTCATTCATTTAAATCATTCCTTTCTTTTTATCAATTTATTAATATCAAATTCTAAATTTTTTTAACTAACTTAATTCCTTGTTGTTCCATAAATAAATAAGCTGAGTTTATATTGTTTTGTCTAGTATCTTCACTAAAGGTTGCAATGGCATCTTTGTGTACTCTTATAATACTATCTCTATTATGTTCATCAAGATAGCAAGAAAGACCAATCGCTCCATTAAATACACAAATATCAGTACAGCATCCTACTATGTCAAATTCTTTTATATTAGTAGCTTCCTCCATTACATCTCTAAAAGGCTGAGCTTCCATAAAACTTGTATTGTTCTTAGGTATGCAGATAGTGTTATTAAGGTTAGTAAAAGGTTTTAACTCATCAATCACTTCCTCTTCTCCACTGCCTTTAAGGCAGTGGTAATCAAGAAACCTCTTATGTTCTGTAGATTCTTTAGTATGAGTATCTTGAATAAAGATAACAAGTTCTCCTTCATTCTGATACTCTTTAATAAGTTCTATCTGTCTAGGTATAACTCTAGCAATAGATTTATCATGTAATGTTCCTTTTCTTACAAACCCATTAACCATATCTACAACAATTAAGGCCTTATTATAAATTTTTAAATTCTCAATCTTTTGCATTATATCATCTCCTCTTATTAACTTTTTATTAATATTAAAAGTTAAGAAATAAGCAAGTGTTTAAACTTGTTATTAACATTATATTAATAACACAGTATTTTGTCAACACTTTTTTCCAAAAAATAAATTCTCTAGTTATTATAGAGAATTTAAAACTCCTTATTCTTATATATTCTAACTGAAATGTAATAAGATATAGACATTATGATGACTGTTAGTATTATTAGTAGTAAGGTAAACATTCCTAAGCTTAAGTTATTTAGACTATTTATTATATTCATTAACTCTTTATTATTAAAGATATCTAAACTAGTAATCGCTCCTATTAGTAAAGCAAGTATTACTATACAAAGGAATAACATTATTCTTCCCTTACTTGATCCAAATTTATAATAAAATGGAATTAGTAAGGATATTACTAAACATATACCAAAAGCAACTCCTATTATGCTTGCAAAAAGGGATTCAAAAGTAGTATTTTCTATAAAGCTTGGAATAATGAAAGATGCTAGTATGCCTAATATTAAAGCGATAAGAGAAGTAGCATTAAACAAGATATATTTAGATTTAACTATCTCTTTTCTACTAAGAGGTAAGCTGTTACAGTAAGAGTCCCATTTATTAAATTCATCATAATTAAAAGTAGTTATAAGAATCATTATCATATAAAATGGCACTAAGAAAAGAATGAATGTTGCATCTTCATTAATAATTGAAAATATTATAAAGAATGCTAGTACTAATAATAAAGTTTTCATTTGATTTTTTAGAACACATAAATCTTTAATAATTAAACCTTTCATTATTTTTCTCCTTTCACTATTAATAACATAATATCTTCTAAAGTAGCTTTATCTACAACTAAATCAGAATCATTCTTCTTAACCTTTTTTCTATCATTAATTAATACTTCATAGTTATATTTATTTTTACGATAGGATATTATATTATCTTTAGATATTTTCTTAAAATCATTATCACTGCATTTAACTATGCCATAATTATCTAAGATATCATCTTTTTCCTTATCAAATACTAATTTGCCATTATCTATAAAGATTATATAATCAGCGATAGACTCAATATCACTAGTTATATGGGAAGAAAACAAAATACTATTCTCACCATTTTCAATAAAGTCTAGAAAGATATCTAATATCTCTTTTCTAACAATAGGATCTAGTCCACTAGTTGGCTCATCTAAGATTAAGAGTTTAGGATGATGAGATAGGGCAGTGATAATTTCTAACTTTTTCTTCATACCTTTAGATAAGTTTTTTATTAACATATTTTCATTTAAAGAAAAGTCTTTTAGGTATTTAAAAAATAATTTTTCATCCCAGGTATTATAGATATTTTTCATAATAGAATTAATATCTTTCACTTTAATAACTTCAGGGAAGAATGAGTCATCTAAAACTACTCCTATATCTTCTTTTACTTTATTAGTTACAGCTTTATTAAAGATTAAAATATCTCCTTTATCTTTTTTAATTAAACCTAATAGTAGTTTAATAAGTGTTGTTTTCCCTGCTCCATTTTCTCCTATTAGACCAATGATACTACCCTTCTTCATCTCAAGTGTAATATTATCTAGTTTAAAGTTATCATAAGTTTTAGTTAAATTATTAACTTTAATTATATTATCCATGATTATCCTCCTTTAAAGCATTAAGTATCTCTAAGACTTCCTCATAACTAATATGATATGTATTAGCGATAGTTAAAGCTTCTTCTAAGTTTTCTTCTATTTTCTTTAGTATTTCTTCTTTTAAATAGTTTTCACTTTTATTTTTAACAAAGTATCCTTTACTAGCGACTGCTTCAATAAAACCATCTTTTTCTAATTCTTCATAAGCTCTTTTAGTTGTAATATTACTAATTCTTAACTCTTTTGCAAGAGTTCTAATAGATGGTAAGGCCTCTCCTCCTACTAAGTTACCATTAAGTATTTCTCTTTTAATATTATCAACTATCTGCCTATAGATTGGAGTATCACTGCTATTACTTATAATTATCTGCATTGAATCACTGCTTTCTTTTTTGTATATATACAGTATATACAGTTATTATATGATTGTCAATATAAAAAGATACTATTTTGTTTTAACAGTATCTTTAACATAATTATCTATAATATATTTTAAGTCTTCTATCGCTTTATCAATATTAAATGTTCCATTACCAACTGGATAATAGACTGGAAATATTTTATAGGTCTTACTACCAATCTCTTTTTCAAAATATTCTTTTCTACACTCTCCTACTGATATTTTCTTATTTAAAATAATTGATGAGACTTGGTTACCAAAAGTAATTATTATTTTAGGTTTAACAATATCTATTTCTTGTTCTAAGAGTCCAAGATAACTTCTTAAGACATCATCTTTTAGAGGTCTTGCATCTATCTGTGTACACTTACCTAGGTTCGTTATGAAGTAGTTATTTCTTTTAACCTCGTCATAGACTTTATTAGCAAAGTCATAGTCCCAGTCCTTAGGTTTCTTTTCATTTATCTCATCTAATAGTTTTTTATCAAAAAGATTAATGGCTGTGAATAACTTCCAAATATTTTTAGTACCAAGCCAAGGAGATTTTATGCCTTTCCATGTTTTAGGACTAGCAATATTTCTTCCTGTTGGGTTCATAAAAACAAAAAGTATATCTGGATTATTAGATTCTCCCCCATTATAGATAGAATCTAATTTCTTATCACCATATTTATTTTGTAATTTATCATATTCTTTATATAACTTTTTAAACTTCTCTTCCATAATATTGACCTTTCTATTTTTATATAAAACTTGGATAATTTAGAATTACTATTACAATCTTATACTTATATTATATCATTTAATACATTATTTTTTAGCTAGTCTTAAAATTTTACTTTTAATAAAACTATTTTTAGTTTGTTCTTTAGTCTTATGATAACTTTCTAAAACCCTATTATTTTTTCTATCGTTTTTGCATATGTACTATATAAATTTTCATCAAATTCATCATCTATTAGAGAAAACATATCAATAGTTGGATAGATAAATCTAGCGTTGCCATGTTTAAATTCTAAAGTACATCTCCATCGCTGTATGCAATAACTATTTGATGTTCTGTATAAGCATCTATTAAAGAAGTCTTGTAAATGTTTATTTTGATTATTCTTATAATCTTTACACATATCCATATATTCATGGATATCATTAATATATCTTTGATATTCTTCATCTTCTTTAGATTCACTTTCTGATGTTGGTCCTGCAAGATTTTTTCTATTTTCGATAAACTTATATATTTCTGTACTTTTTAATGTGTCTGATGATATCACTCTAACATTATCAATAGAAAAAATATCATTGTATGTATCAATATCTGTTATAAAGCCAAAACTAGTATCAATTACAGTTTTAATGTCATCAATATTAATAACTAAAAAAGTGTGTTCAAATTCATCTATTTTATTAGAATTTTTTTCGTTATAATGTGCAGTATAATTTCTTAAATTGCAAGTATAAATCTCAAATTCTTTAAAACAAAGGATTAGGGCAATAGCACAAGCATGACATTTCCCATTTGACATTGATGATTTTAATAATTCTTTAATTTTAATACCTAAAAAATAATAATCTGGTAAATTATTAAGAAAACTAGCATTATATTTAGCTTTTTTGATTTCATAAGGTCTATGCCAATCATCTTTTATTAACCCAGTCCACCAGCCTGCTCCTCTTTTATACCGCAAATAATCATAGTATATAATCTTATCATTTTCTTGAGCATTTAATTTTTTTACCTCATATAGACTCATTATAAATCCCCCTCAAATTGGTATCTATAATAGCACAAAGCTCTTTAGAAAACAAATATACTAGTACGTCAGTAGTTAAACTTTAGTATATATTTTATTTTTTTCTTCTTCATTATACTTAATTAAATATTCTTTATATAAATCACTTGGGATAGCCTCTTGAGGTATTTTAATCTCTTTAATTTTTTGAAACATTTCTTTCATCTTTTCTATTCCAATCTTATTTTGGGCATCTTGCATTCTAGATGGTGTTAAATCATATCTTAAATATAATTGTTCATATAAGAATTGGTCTCTTGTCTCAAAACTAAGCTGTGCACATGCTTTTATAAAATCAATATGAAAATAAGTCCAAACATCATCTATTTTTAGTACATAATGTATTTTTTTAGATAGATTTAATACTTGTTCATTTTCAGTATAAAAATCTAGTAATTCTTCCATATTACCATCATATTTTTCAACATCATAGAATTTTAAAGAGTCATTATTTATCGTTTTCCTAGCATTAAAATTACTTACAAAGAATCTTTCATCAAAGTTATTTCTAAACTGTTCTTCGGTTATACTTTCTTTTCTTTCTATATCAATAATTATATATCTATAGATATGTAATTTTAAAATTAAATATTTTTTCTCATTATGATTTAATAATTTAATATCATCTATACTGCTATATTCATCAAAATATTCAATATTATTTTCACATAGAGTATGTAGTTTATCCCAAATTTCAGGAATAAATGATAATTTATCGACTAATTCAGTTGCATTAACCCCTTCTTCTACTTCAAAATATTTTGCAAATAGTTTATTTCTTAATTCTTCCTTATCAGTATTATTGTACATATGACTTCTCCTTTTTTATAATCTTTAATTCATTCCACCAGTCATTATTCTAAATTTAGAGTTATTATTCCAGATTTCTAATAACTTTTCAAAGTTAGTATCAGGATCTAACATTAATTCTGCTAAATTATCTAATTCAATATACTCTTCTTCACTTAATTCAAAGTTTTTATCAACAATATATTTTGGTAAGTGTAAGAATATTATTTCATCATTCATTAAAGAATGAAAATCATAAAATAATCCATGAAGAGCTCCCTTTAGTCCATAAGTTTTGGGTGTTGAAGAATAATAGATATCATTATTAGACAATTCTTTATTTCTTAACTTTAAATAGGCTTCTGCTCCAAAGGTAAATTTATCTCTTGGTATATCTAATAAATCAAAATCTACTCCATATTCTTTTAATGTCTCATCATCATAATACATATCAGCATCTACTAAAGTCCATCTATCTTTTTCTTCATTATAATATTCTGTAATCCAGTGGTCTCCTGCTCCATCACCAAGACAAGCGTAATTGGCAAAACCACTTCTTACTCTTGTAGGGATTCCTTTAGCTTTTAAAATTGCAGCTAGTAATATTGATTGTTCTCTACAACATACATGTATTTTATCTTCTATAGGTCTATCTATAGTATAATCTTTATTTCTTCTTAGTAATTCTGCTAACATAGAAATAGCGGTAGGATATAAATCATTTTCAAAACATAAACTTGTTTCTTTTAATTTAGTCATATCACCATAAAAAGAATTAGAATCTTTTCTCATTTCTTTATCTTTCATATCAAAGGGGTGAATAATCTGATGTCTTTGAAGATGACATAGTTCTTTAATATCATTGGGTAAAGATTTAGCGAATTCTTTATATAATCCTAAATCTGTATATATGCTTGTTTCTTTATAGAAATCAATTATTTCTTTAGTAGTCATAGATATCCCATCTTTCTATAATCTCTTATACTTATCTAAGCGTAATACTTTACAGATATGTTTATCATTAAGTAATTCTTTTTGATTATCTAATAAGTAATTATAACAATCATCTAATTTAAATAGATTGGCAATTTTATGAAATTGATACTTACTATCTTTATTTTTTAGATATTCTTCTCTTAAAGCTATGCCTATTACTTTTCTGTTACCATTAGTATCTAAATATGCAGAAGTTAAAAGTAGTTGTTCTTCGAAAGAACGATTTTCTATCATTAACTTTTCACTCATTAAATAATACATATAATAATATTCTAAAAAGCTTTCATATAAATATGTCATTATCATTTGTTCATCAAAAGTTCTGTTCTTTACTATATATCCTTTTTTTAAAATTCCAATAGTAGCGATTTTTTGAGATTTAGAATTAAGATAAACTTTAACAGCATTTTTTAATTCATCATAAGTCCTATAATCAGCATATAAACTAGAACGCATTATATTCATTAAATCTTTATCATATTCATTTTCTTTGGCAATAGAAATTAACTCTTCAATCTGTGACAAATCATATTTACCATTTACTACTTCTGATTTTATTAGCGTATATAAGTTTTCATTGAAATCTGATTTAATAAAATTTTTGATAAGCATTATCTGTTCATTACAATTATATCTTTCTAATAGAAGATGAGAAATAATAAGATAGTAAATATCTTTATTACAACCACTCTCAAAATATATTTGTTTTAATTTATTCTGTTCCTCTTTAGTTCTAAGATTAAGAAATAGTTCATCATTAAATAATTTTTTTGTTTCCATCTATAAGTATCCTTTCTTAACTTATTATAGTTATTTGTGAATTGTATTATAATACCGAAACTATATTTTAACAACTATATTTTTGCTGACAGTTATTACTTTCTTACTTTTGTTTCTTCTTCTATTTCTTTTTGAACTTCCTTTAACTTCTCATTATATTCTTTCATAATAGAATAAAAATTTTGTCCGACAGAATAGAAATCTATTTTTATATGATTATTAATCTTTCCTGTTTCTTTATTTATGCTTATAGCATCCATCCCTCTTCTACTAGTTGGAGGCATACTTTTAATTTCAAAAAATAGACTTACTCCCATTATGTCATCTTTTGCAAATCTATCGACTAAATCAGTAGTAAACTGTTTTGTAAAGACATCACTATGAACACTTGGAATACCTAAATTTAAGTGTTTTTCAGTATTATTATTTAACATAATATCTACAGTACACATTTTCTCTTTTTCTCCATCTATTTTATTAGAACTAAAAATCATATTACCTGATATGTTATCATCACTTAATATTTGCTCTAGATATTCTATCATTACTCTTGATTTATCTATAGCAAGTACTTCTGCTTCTTGTTTTTTCATTTTTTACCTCTCCTTTTTCTATATTTTATTTTAGAACTCTATGTTTTTCTCTTAATTTATTCTAACATAAAAAGAAGCCTATTTTCTAGACTTCTCGTACTTCTTCATAAACTTTTTATATAGTTCATCGCATTTACTAGCATCCATTTCAGGTGTATCTTTTAATGGATTAGGAATATTAAGTTTTTGATATTTTTCAAAACCTAGATGATGGAATGGTAGAAATTCTATTTTTTCGATATTTTTTATTTTCTTTAAATATTCTACTAGTCCATCTAAATATTCATCATTATCCATAATACCTGGCACAATTACTTGTCTAATCCATACTGGTCGGCCACTCTTGTTTAATTCTTCGATGAACTTTTCACTTTCATCTATATCTCTTCCAGTTAATTCCTTATACCCTTCTTTAGTAACGTGCTTTATATCTAAAATAACAAGGTCAATTAATTCTAGTATTTCTTTATACTTACCAATACCAACTCCAGCGGTATCTAAAGCGATATGGATACCTTCTTTTTTTAGTTTCTCACAGATATCTAATAAGAAATTAATTTGTAAAAGAGGTTCTCCTCCAGAGAAAGTTACACCACCATTATTTCTTTTAAAGTATGGTTTGTTACGAAGAATTTTTTTAACTAGTTCATCAGTATCATAGTTTACTCCATTCATAGCCCAAGTTTCAGGGTTATGACAGTATTTACATCTTAGAGTACAGCCATCTAGAAAGATTACAGTTCTAATACCTGGTCCATCGACAAGACCAAAGGTTTCAATTGAATCTATACTACCTTTCATTTACATCTTCTCATGGAAAGTTCTTGATATAACTTCTTCTTGTTGTTTTCTTGTTAGACGATTAAATCTAACAGCATAACCTGATACTCTAATTGTTAATAATGGATATTTATCTGGATTATTCATAGCATCTATTAACATTTCTCTTTGTAAAACATTAACGTTTAAGTGATGTGCTCCTTGTACAAAGTAACCATCAAGTAAGCTTACTAAGTTATCAATTTGTTCATCTTTACTATGTCCTAAAGATGATGGAACAATTGAGAATGTATTAGAAATACCATCACGACAACAATCAGCATAGTTAAGTTTTGCAACTGAGTTAAGGGATGCAATGGCACCACTTGAATCTCTTCCATGCATTGGGTTTGCTCCTGGTGCGAATGGTTCACCGGCTTTACGTCCGTCTGGAGTAGAACCTGTTTTACTACCATAAACAACATTTGATGTAATTGTTAATACTGATAATGTTGGGGTAGCATTACGATAACATTTATGTTTAGATAACTCTTTATACATCTTTTCAAGTATTTCTTTAGCAATGTTATCTACTCTATCATCATCATTACCATATTTTGGATAGTCTCCTTCTACCTCAAAGTCAATAGCAATACCATCTTCATTTCTAATTGGTTTTACTTTAGCATATTTAATTGCAGAAAGTGAATCTGTTGCAACAGATAGTCCTGCAACACCATAAGCCATTAGACGATTTACATTAGTATCATGTAAAGCCATTTGTCCTGCTTCATAAGCATATTTATCATGCATATAGTGAATAACATTCATAGCATTAGAATAAACTTCGGCAACTTTTTCTATCATCTTAAAGTATGCATCTTTTACTTTATCATAATCAAGTACTTCATCAGTCATCTTAGGGAATCCTTCAACAACTAGGTCACCTTTAACTTCATCAACACCACCGTTAATAGCATATAGAAGTGCTTTAGCAAGATTACAACGTGCTCCAAAGAATTGCATATCTTTACCTTCACGCATTGCAGATACACAACATGCAATAGCATAGTCATCTCCATATACTGGACGCATTACATCATCGTTTTCATATTGGATAGCATCTGTTTCAATACTCATCTTAGCACAATATTTCTTGAAGTTTTCTGGTAATCCCCCAGCCCATAATACAGTCATATTTGGTTCTGGGGCAGTGTCTAAGTTAGTTAGTGTATGTAGAATACGATAACTTGTCTTAGTTACCATACTCTTTCCTTCATTAGTAACACCACCAATAGATGCAGTTACCCAAGTAGGGTCTCCTGAGAATAATTCATCATAATCAGGTGTTCTTAAGTGTCTAACTAATCTTAGTTTAATAACAAACTGATCAATAATCTCTTGAATTTCTTTTTCAGTTATTGTTCCATCATTTAAATCTCTTTCAAAGTAAATATCAAAGAAAGCATCTACTCTACCTAAACTCATAGCAGCGCCATTATTTTCTTTAACTGATGCTAAATAACCAAAGTAAGTCCATTGTACTGCTTCCTTAGCATTTTTAGCTGGTCTTGAGATATCAAAACCATAACCTTTAGCCATTTTCTTAATCTCATCTAAAGCTCTATATTGCATAGATACTTCTTCTCTTAACTCTATTAAGTCATTAGTCATTGGTCCTAATAGTTTATTATCCCATTCATCTTTCTTTTGTTCCATTAGATAGTCAATACCATATAAAGCGACACGTCTATAGTCACCAATTATTCTACCTCTACCATAAGCATCAGGTAGTCCTGTTAATAGGCCAACATGTCTTGCTTTTCTAATCTCTGGTGTATAAGCATCAAAAACACCTTGATTATGAGTTTTACGGTATTCATTAAAATATTTATCAACTTCAGGATTTAATTTATATCCATAAGCATCTAATTCTTGATAAACCATTCTAATTCCACCATATGGATTAACTATTCTTTTAAGTGGAGCATCTGTTTGAAGTCCTACGATTACATCATCATCTTTACTGATATAACCTGGCTTAAAAGCATTAATACCTGACATATGGTCAACATCAATATCAAGTACATGTTTCTTTAATTCTTCTTTTAATAGGTCACTACATTTTCCCCAAACTCTATCAGTTTTCTCTGTAGTCCCTTCTAGGAAACTTTCATCTCCATCATATCCTTTATAGTTAGTTTTAATAAAATCACTAACATTTATTTCTTTAGTCCAGGCTCCTTCTTTAAAGCCTTTCCATTCTTCTCTCATTCTTTCATACCTCCTTGCATTCTTATTATACCATTAAATGTATAGTTTCATTAAAAAAAATACTATTCTTGACAGTATTTTATTTATTACCATTTGATACTTTAGAATATTTATTATGAGATATTTTTAAATCAAACTTTTTTGGCTTAAAATTATCATCGTATGAGCTTTTATAATTAACTGGTACTAAAAAATTTTTAATATATTCTTTTATATCAATATTTTCAGTTTCATCTTGTAAAACAAGTAATTCTTCAGTTGTTCTTTTTCTAACATTTCCTTCTTCATCTAAATAGTATTCTATCTGTAGTTGTTTAATGTCTAACCACTCTTTGTGGTCTTTGATAATAATATCAAACCAATTATTAAAAGTATTATAAAAATTATTTGATATAGGACATCTTGTAAAATTTCTTTTGTCGATATAATTTTTTCTTTTCATTGCATTATACATTTCATTTAATTTTTCTAAATCTTTTTTAGTTAATTCTATATTCATTAAGCTTAATATATGTTTTAATAGTTCTACTTCTTCTATATTTGCTAAAACTTCTCCTCTTTCTAAAGAATAATTATCATTATAATAATAATATTTAAAATAATTCAACCTATTTTTACCATCATGCCGTATAAGGATTTCTTTTAAAACATCAATAATATTTTTATTAACTTCACCACTAACAATTGCAAACCAATATTTAAAATGTATTAGTTCGTGGCAAATATAAACTAAATTTACTATATCTCCCTTATATATTTCTCTTATAACCTTTTCATCACTTTTAATTACTTCTTTTTGCTGACATCCTAGACTTCCTATAAGTTTTTCTATTTTAAAAATGGGCTTTGTTTCAATACTTAATAAGTTTAAATAATTGGACATAATTTCTTCTATAAAGTTTGTTAACAATTCTTCAAATTCATTATAACTAATAATTGTTTTTCTTTTTTCTTGATTTTGATAATGATATGTTAATACTTTTGCAAGTGCTTGAAAATTTGTAGATTCTTTTATTTTTTCTGTTAATAGTTCCACTTATAACACCCCTTAAACTGAGGCTTATTATACTAAAATAAAAGAAAAAAATCAAGCATAGATGCTTGTTATTATTATAGTAAAAATTAATGCAATAAGAAATAATACTAAACTGGTAATCCAAAGTTTTTTTTGTTTCTTTTTATAACCTAATATAAATAAAGCGATTAAAGCGATATAAAGAATCGCAAATAAAACAATCATACCAATTCTCATAAATAACACCTTCTATTCTATAAGTATTATATCAATTGTTTTAGTAAGATACAATTATTATTTTTTTGTTACTTTAGATTGTTACAGGTGTATATTAATACACTTGGTAGAAGTATTTTAAAAGGAAGAGTTTTTGCTCCTCCTTTTATTTTCAATTAGTTTAATTTTAATCTTTTAAAGTTCCAATTGATACTACATATATTCCATCATCTCGTTTATATGAATAATCTGCCCCTGTTAATACCATTAAAAATGATGGTTCTTTATATTTATCTGTATCTACATTTTCTTTAAATTTAGTTAAATTTGAAACTGCATCAGGAATTTCTCCTGCTCCTAATTTAATTTCAATTGCTCCCCATTTACCATCAGCTGTTTCTAAAATACAATCTACTTCAAAATTATTTTTATCTCTATAATAAGATAATCTTGCATCAGTAGCATCAGCATATATCTTTAAATCTCTCATACACATATTTTCAAAGATGAAGCCTGTAAAATTTAAATCATTTATTAAATCTTCTCTTTTCAAATTTAATGTTGCTATTACTAGTGATGGATCAACTAATTCTAGTTTAGGTGAAACTCTTAAAGGAGTTTTAGATCTTAAATTAAGATTTGTAGCAGGAATATATTCTAATATATATAGTTTTTCTAAAGTATTTAAATAATCATCTAATGTAGGCCTTGAAACTTCACTAGCAAATTCTGTTTTAACATTTTCTAAAATAGTACTTTTACTTACATTTGTTGATATATTCCTAGAGATACTCTTTAAAACAGCCCTCATTTTTGAAGTGTTTCGGCTGGCACCATCTACATTTTTTATTTCTTCGTTTAATAAACTTTGAACATAATCTTTAGAAATTTTATATTTATTTTCTCCATCAATATTTAAAGATTCAGGCCAACCACCTCTTATCATAGCATTGATTAAGCCATCAAAGTCTAGTTCTGATATTCCTGATATATCATTGCCATTTATAATATCATTTAAAGATACACTACCAGTAGATTCTAAAGATTCATATAATGACATAGGTCTCATAAGTAACTTTGTAATTCTCCCAGTTCCTGTATGCATAACACTGTCTTCCTGTGGTCTAGCAGAACCAGTTAAAATATATTGTCCTTTTAGTCCTGTATGATCAATATCCATTCTTATAGAATCCCAAAGGGCAGGATACATTTGCCATTCATCAAATAGTCTTGGTTTTTCGCCTTCTAAAAATAATGATGGTTTAGTTTGATTTGTTTTATCATATTGCATCTTTTTATCAGGATCTTGAAATTCAGTATAACTTTTCGCAAATTGTTTGGCTGTAGTTGATTTCCCACACCATTTACATCCTTCAATTAAAACTGCTCCCATATATTCGAGTTTATTTCGTAACATTTTATCTACAATTCTAGGTAAATATTTTTCCATTATTATCCCCTCCCAAATAAATTATACTATATTTTTAAGTTTTTGTTAATATTTATTTTGCATTTTGGCCCATTTATGTTTTACATTTTAGCTGTATTTCGTTTTACGTTTTGGCTATTCAATATTTTCTAATTATTAAACCTTAATAAATAACCATCAGGATCTTGAATTAAAAACTCTTTGTCTAAATATGTTTTACCATTAACATCATATTCATTTGTCATTATGTCTTTAAAGAAGGCGATATTTTTATTAACCAAATCTTGATAATAGTTATCTATATCACTTACAGTCATACTTATATTGATACCTCTACCAAAAGGATACTCTAATTTACCTGTATTCCAGTTATCATTAATCTCTTCTATCATTAATTGATTACCTTCTAATTCTAAAAAGGCAAACTTATCTTCTTTTCTCTCATACATTATTTTAAATCCTAGATTAAGATAAAACTCTTTACTTTTATCTATATTAGTTACACTTAATTCTGGTATTAATTTATTAAACTCCATAGTTCCTTCCCTCTTCAACTATTTACATAAACTTTCATTATATTCTAAATTTTCATCACCAAAGATATATTTGTTGTTACATATTAAAATAGAATAGTCAATCTCAATATATCTAGGAATCTCTCTTTTTTTAGGCTTATAAAGTATATAATCACTAGTTTCTTCTTTTTCTCCATAATTAATTTCGACTAAACTATCATAAAATGATATAAATTCATCTATAGAATAATATTTATATTGAAAAATATCTTTTAAATTTTGTAGATAATCACCCCCATTTGGAAAAGAATATGTGAACTGAATTTTTGATAAATTATATTTATATATATTATCATACACATTTACTAGTCCAGATTCATCACTTCTTATTAAAGGATAACCAAATCTAAAACGCATAGGGTTTCTATCAAATGCATCATCTTCAGTTACAACCTTATACCTATCATAAGCAAATACACGAAATTCTATTTTTCTATCATTTTTTTCATTTATAGATATTGTATAATTTTCTTTCTCATTATAATAATAAACTTCATTTTCTGTCTCATATTTTTTCAAACCTTTTGCTAACATTTTTTCCATATCATCACTATTATACTCTTGATAACTTTTTATAAAGATTATTTCATTAGTCCCATTATCTTTTATATGATCCATTTTATCTTCAACCTGTGAAAAAAATGGTACTTCAACTACATAACCTAATTTAGTAGTATAATTTTTAGTTAGGGGTAATGAATAGATAATCAATCCAACTATACACATTAAAATTAAAAGTATTATTAAAACAATAATTATAATTTTTCCTATTTTCTTCATAAACTCAATCTTACCTCTCAAAATATAGTATATTATTTATTTATATATTAGCATAGAATATGAAAAAATACTATTTACACTTTTTTCTAGTTAACAATTTAGACTATTGTTGAAACCTATTCATAAATCAATCATAAACTATATTGGAAAGGAGAATTACTATGTTTGGAGAGTCTTGCAATAATAATACTCATCCTAGATGCCGTTTCTGTTATGTTCAAGGTCCTACTGGTCCTACTGGTCCTGCTGGAGGTCCTACTGGTTCAACTGGTCCTACAGGACCAACTGGTGCTACAGGTGCGACTGGAATTACTGGTCCAACAGGTCCTACTGGTTCTACAGGAGCGACTGGAATGACAGGTGCTACACCAAGTCTTACTATAGGTACTGTTACAACAGGGGCACCAGGAAGTACTGCTACTGCTAGTATAACAGGAACTGCTCCTAATTTTATTTTAAGTTTAAGTATTCCACAGGGGCCAACGGGTCCGACAGGAGCTCGAGGAGCTACTGGACCTACTGGAGCAACAGGCTCTAGAGGACCAACTGGTCCTACAGGTCCTACTGGTGCAACAGGAGTTACTGGGCCTACTGGTCCAACTGGTCCTACAGGGGCTAGTGATTAAAAACTCACATCATCGTGAGTTTTTTAGTTTAATAGAAAAATACCAATATTAAGGTAAGTTGCAAATAATAACCACACAAGATAAGGAATTTGTAAGTAACCACTAATCTTATTATTTTTCAATAATTCTTTAATCATAACTATAACTAATATTAATAGTAAGATTATCCAAAGAAAAGCAGTAAAGTACATTTTTAAAACAAAGAATATTATGGGCCACATAAAGTTTACTAGTAATTGTAAAAGATAAATCTGATCTAGTTCTTTATTGTTTTCATTATCTTTGGTAGCAGTAAAGTAAGATATTCCCGTTAAGATATAAAGGATAGTCCAAACAATAGGAAATGCTATGCTTGGTGGACTTAGTGGAGGTTTTATCATATCATGATAATTCATATAGTCTGATATAATTAAGCCTACTAATCCCCCTCCTACTATTGGCAATAAACTATAAATTATTCTTTTTATCATAAAGACCTCCTTAGTATATTTATATGCAACTATTACTTTTTTATAATTTTTTCATAAAATATATAGAGACCAACTATAATGTGTCAATAGAAAATTGAACATTTTTGAAATATATATGAAATAGTAAAAGTTGGCACGA
>CALVQY010000028.1 GCA_944358355.1 uncultured Bacilli bacterium
CATACATTTACAACTCCTTATATTATAAGGATATCATATTTTTATTATATAGTAATTAGTTTCGCAAGAAGTCTATTATAAAGATTATATATCTTTCTTTGCTTTAATAAGCTTCTTTAAAGGGACTTCATAAGAAGATGATAAATCTATTTTAGAATAATCAGTAACTAAATCTATATTTCTTTTAATATACTGAAAATCTAAGAAACTATCATCCCCCTTTTTTAGTCTTCTACAGAAATGATGTCCTCCATATCCATTAATATAGCCAATATAATAATAAGCATCTTCATTCTTTATTTTATAGTAGTACCCTACTTCCATATCAATAGGGAAAATAAAATTTTTTAAAGTATAATTTTCAATTCCATCAAAGAAAAATTCTAAATTATCAATAACTTCATCAGTATCAAAATCTTTAAAGTAAGAAAACAAAGGACCATTAGTAAAATAATCATAACGATCAGTAAAATTTTCTAAAGCTTTAACATAATGATCAGAAGAGACTAGTTCTTTAGAAAGTTTCTTATTTTTCTCCAAACGGCAATTTAATTCTTTAAAGAACTTATCACTATCAAAATTTTCATTTTTCTTAAACATATTACCTACCTCTTTTCTTAGTATAAGTTTTCATTTTATTTATTAAGTTATTATTTTCTAAAATAATACTATCTTCAAAATCAAAACTTCTAATATCAAAATTATTATAATACAAATCAGTTAAAAAAGTACAATAACTATCAAAATTATCTCTTCCTAATGTTTTATATATATAAGATATTCTATTATTAATAGCAGAATAATCAAGCATATCTCTATGTCTTTCAATAAATGATTTCAAAAGAGGTAAGAAGAAGTCATATTGATTCTTATATGCGTCTATATTTTCATCCTGATCAAATATATAAATATTATCATTTCTCATCTTTTTAAGTAGATATCTCGCTTTATCTTGAGTTCTAAATTCATTAAATATTCGATATTTCTCATCTACTACAAAACTACAAATTTTATTACCCATTTCACTTACATGATCTAATTCATGTAAAAGATTTATATCAAGACTTTTATAAAAGATATTTTTGAAAAGAGGTAATGCTAAAATTTTTATTGAATTATGTTTATCTATTTCAAATAACATTGATCTAGCTGCATCATCTTCATCAAAGAATAAAGCTTTCTTAGCAATTTCTAGTTTATGATATGAACTAATGTTTTCATCTAATTTATTTAAAAGATTTTTACCATATTCTGTCTTTCGAACGATTGTCTGTTCATAAATTCTTTCACATCTATCTAAAAAATCCAAATAATCTTCTATTTTTTCTTCATCGGTCAAAGGAGTTAATCCAATCACTTCACAAGAATCTAAATAATCCTTCTGCATCTTTAAAACTTTACTTCTTAATCTTTCATCACTTGTTAAAAAGGAATTATATTCTTTAGAAAAAGCATCATGTCTAAGATTTAAAATAGCATTTTTATTATCATAAAAAAGCTCATCACTAATATTTAGTAATTCTTTTAAATAAGAACCAATGTATTTATTAATATCCTCTGTTATTTCCCTATCTTTAATTTTATAGTCATATATTATATGTGCATAAGTCTTTAAGTCATTTAAATTACAGTTTAATTTTTTCAAAGCTTTAGATGTAACATAAGGAGGAGAATCAAAGAGATAATAAGCATTTTTTATTCTATTTGCAATTAAGTCTTTAAAACTCTTATGATAAGAACTAGCGATTAAATCTATTAGATAATCCCTATATTCTAAAAATCTTTTATTAGGATTTAATAATCTATCTAAATCTTGCATTATTTACGATACTCAAAGTAAAAATCTAATATTCTAACCATATCCCCATCAACGGCACCCATTTTTTCTAGCTCTTCATCGATACCCATTTTTCTAAGTTTATTACTAAATCTTTTAATACCTTCATCAGTAAATTTAGTCATCTTAAATAGTTTCTCTACTTTTTCTCCTTTAATAACAAAGTCACTACCTTCTTTTTCAATTGTAAATGGCTTTTCTTCTTTAAATTTATATAAGACATGAGATTCAAAAGCATCATCTTCATAAAGGTTCTCTTCTTTGATAGTATCTAACAAATCACTTAAGTAATCCACCACTTCCCTAAGGCCATCACTAGTTAAAGCACTGATTTCAAAGATTTTCTTATCTTTAACTTTCTCTTTAAATTTTAAAAGATTATCCCTACTACCTTCAATATCCATTTTATTTGCAATAATAACCATAGGTTTAATAAGTAGTTTTTTATTAAAGTCTTCTAATTCTTTATTAATAAGAACATAATCTTCATATGGATCTCTTCCTTCAGTACCTGCCATATCAATAACATGTAATATTACTCTAGTACGCTCTATATGTCTTAAAAAACGATCTCCTAAACCTTCTCCTTTACTAGCACCTTCTATTAATCCAGGTAAATCAGCCATAACAAAAGTTTTACCATTACTAGCACGCACTACTCCAAGATTAGGTTTCAAGGTTGTAAAGTGATATTCTGCTATCTTAGGTTTAGCTTTACTTACTTTAGAAATAATTGTACTCTTACCAACACTAGGAAGACCAACAAGGCCAACATCAGCGAGAAGTTTAAGTTCTACTTTAATATTTCGCTCTTCTCCTGGCTCTCCATTTTCAGAGAAGTTTGGAGCAGTATTTGTCTGCGTTTTAAAAGCCGTATTACCACGACCACCTCTTCCACCTTTACAAATTATTGCTTCATCATTTTTACCTTTTAAATCGGCTAAGATAAGACCAGTATCTAAATCAGTTACAACAGTTCCTTGAGGTACTTTAACAATTAAAGGTTCTGCTCCCTTACCATGTTGATTCTTACCCTTACCATTCTCACCCTTTTTACCTTTTATCTCTTTTTGATAACGTAAATCAAGTAAGGTATGAAGCCCTTCATCTACTTTAAAGATAATATTAGAGCCATGGCCTCCATTACCACCATATGGGCCACCCATAGGAATATATTTTTCACGACGGAAAGCAGTACAACCATCTCCACCACTACCAGCGATTACTTTAAGTGTTACTTCATCTACAAACACAATTAACACCTCCTAAACATGACTAAATTGTATCATAAAAAAAGACAAAATAAAAGACTATAAGAAATTTTATAGTCTTAGGTTAACTGGCAAGTTCCAAAGTGAATGGACTCTGCTTAGTTCCATCTCCTCCAGTTATGATGATGTTAGATTTTAGATTTAGAGATGGCCGGACACCATTCATATTCGAAGGATTATTTCCGCTACCTGAATCGTCACACACATGAGACGAATCAAATAGTGTTAATGTCCAATACTCTGTATTATTTCCATCTCTATCAAATTGTCCTGCCATTAATTCTCCAAATCTTAACAATCCTACTTTAGTTGCTGTGGTATTAGAAACCGTACTGCTCATATTAGTATCTGTATATTTTGCCAGTTTATATGAAGTTCCCGTTCCTACTGTTCCTAAATACCATGTAGTACTATCTTCTATCATATCGCTATACGTACTATCAACATAACTTGTTAAATAATCACCATTTAGAAATGTCCCTATAGTATTTGCACTCGAAAATCTTGCATTACGACCGAAGTTCATACTTATAAATTCTCCAGAACTTTTTAATGATTCAGCACTAGTTATCTTTGTTCCGATACCATTTTCATGACTTACTATTCTATATAGATTATTTTCATCATTTCCAAATCTTATATATTCTCCACTATATCTTGTATTAATTAGTGTCCCAGAAAGATTTACGTCATTATCTCCTTCTAAGCGATATGGATTATCTATTGTTCCATCACCATCTACAATACGCATGCTAGATTTTAAATTTATTGATGGCCGGACACCAGTATTGGTATTTGAAACAAGACGCATTGCACTGCCATCGTTGCGGACGTAACGCACGAGAGACGAACTATTTGGTGTTAACGTCCACCAACTAAGACCATTATTTAAATAACCATCTACTCCACCATTATTACTAGACTGATACTCATACATATTTAGTAATCCTACAGCATCAGTTACCATTGTCGTTTCTGCTGGCTTACTTGATGAGGTAGTCAAAGTAGCATTCCATTTAGCATCTGTTACAATAAAATTCTCATAATCCCTTAAATTACCAAGAAAACCATCTACACTTGTATCATTTAGCCAATCTTCCATATAACTTCCTTCAAATGCACTACTATCATCATCATAACTTATTGCACTTATATTCCATTGTGTCACTAACTTAGTAGTCTTAGCTTCATTGTTTACACTCACTGCTCTCCATAATTTACCACTATACCAGATATAATTATTTGGATCTTCTCCTGTTATAAAAGTATCAACACCATCATCATAAGTACTTCCACTATCTCCTACATTAGATAGTACTACATCACTAACCGGTCCTGTTGTAACTGACATCTTATCTCCATCTTTTCCATAGACATTTATCTTAACACTAAATGTTAATCCTCCTCTATCTCCTTGAGGATTATATCCTTCATCTACATACATTCTAAGTCTATATCTATTACTCTCACTACTACTCATACTACTTGTATATAAGCTCATCTCATTTGCAGGTCTTCCTGTATAATTATTAGAACTATCTTCTTCTCTATATACTTCCGGTACCATTAACTGTTCTTCTGTTCCTTCATCAGTTAATCTTGTTAGATATAGCTTTATATTAGAACCATCTATTGTTCCATCTCCTACTTCTTTGGCACTTATTTCATAGTTAATATTTACATTACCTACAATGTTACTACTTACTGTAAAATCAAAATACTCTCCAGGATTTAATCTTTTCGTTCCCGTTTCATCTGTTGTTGGTAGTGCTCCTGTTAAACTAATAGTATTACTACTTTCTGTATATTCCATCGTAATAGAACCTGTAGTTATTTTATTTAACTTAGTTCCTTCACCCATAAATCTAAACGCTGCATAACTTACTCCTATCATTACTATTACTAATAAAAGTAATACTCCTATTATAATTATCTCTTTTCTTACCTTTACCATTTTATTCACCAACTTTTTTTATTCTATATACAATTGTTAAAACTGTTCCTAATATCGCTATACTTAATATTCCTATTAATATATATGATGTTGAATTAGTCTCTGGATTCTTAAAGACATTATCTTCATTGCTATCCACTACTTCTTCTAGCTTCTCCCATTTAGCATATAACTCTAATACTTCTGGCTCATCTTTACTTATCATAGTTACTCTTGTATCTTCTTCAAAAATTGCTGATGTGTACCATCCTAAAAATTTATAGCCATCACGACTTATATCACTTAATAATATATCTGTTTCTTCTTCATAATAACTTGTTGGATTGTTATTTTCTGCATCATAAGTATTATGATAAACAACTTCTTTGGAATTATCATCTACTAATTTGTAATTAATAGAAACCCAACCGTTTCCTGCACAGGAAGTAGCAACATGCAATGTAATTAACGACCTTTTACCATTTGGAATTGTTAATCCCGTTAATTCCTCATAAGATTTTATCGTATAAATTTCTGGAATATTATTATTATCACGATCATAGCTTTCTTCCAAAAAATTTGTAGGGCCATAAATAAGAATTCCACTAAAAAGAGAAAAATTCATATTACTTAATACATCTCCAGGTTTCACTATAAAATCTTGTGAGTTATTATGCCCTACTGATACAAATTCATCATACATGCTATATTCTTTCGCTTCTACCCCTTTAGGCATAAATAATACTATTCCAATCACTATTAATAACAAAAACTTTTTCATAACTTTATACACTCCTATTACTTTATTATCACCCGTTTTTTTATCTTTCATACTATTCAAATTTTAACATATTATTATCATTTATTACAATACTATTCTTTAGTTTTAATAACATCATTTGTAAAATCGAACATTACCATTCCTCTTTTCCTAACATCATATATCATCGTATTATTATCTTCTAATCTTTTAATAACTTCCTTATGAGGATGATTAAACTTATTATCAACACCAGCAGACACTAAGGCATATATAGGATTAACTTTATCTATAAACTCTTCACTACTACTAGTCCTAGAACCATGATGTCCTACTTTTAAAATTGTTATATCAGAAATATCATAGTTATTTAAAATATAGTCCTCACTTTTTATACTAGCATCTCCCATAAATAACATTGTTTTATCTTTAATAGTTATATAAAATACTAAACTACCATCATTTTCATCTTCATACTTATTAGATATTACTAAAAAATTAAAATTACCTAAACTAAAACTATCTCCTTCAACAAGCTTTCTCTTATTATCTGATTTATCCCATATTTCTTTTTCTAAATTATTTAAATCATTACTATTGAAAAAGACATTATTAACCTTCATCTCTTTCATAATAGTTACCGCTTCCCCTGCATGATCATAATCACCATGTGATAAAACTAAATAATCTATTTTTTCTATCCCTAATTGTTTTAAAAATGTAACTGTATATTTTCCTCTTTCCGTCTTTTCATACTTTTTCCATTCTTCATAATTATAATCCATTACCCCTCCTGTATCTAATAATAAGCTTTTATTATTAGATACAAAAAGAAAACTATCTCCCTGTCCTACATCAATCATATAAAGAGCATCTTTATAATTTAACTTTGGATAAAAATAATGAAAAGATAATAACATAAACAAAATAGTAAGTATTAACTTCTTTCTTTTAAAATATAAATAACTAAATATAAAGACATAGTAAAGAAAATAAAATATTAAAGGAATTCTTGCAAAGACAATAGAGCCAAACTTTATATTAGATAAAAGTGTAATAGTAAATTCAAAAATATTAATAAAAAACTCCAATATAGGAATTAAGAAAGGAATAAAAAAACATATCATCGCTAATGGAAATATTATAACATTTATAAAAGGAACATAAAAAAGATTATAAATAATACTTAAAGGGTTAATATATGAAAAATTATATAAAGAAATGGGTAAGCTAACTAAAAAGCTTACCCATGATATTTTTAATAATTCTATTATCTTTGATTTAACATTCTTTTCTTTCATAAATAAAAGAAGTGTACAAGAAATAATAGTGGAGTATTGAAAACCTATATCATATATATAGTAAGGATTCATAAAGAAAAGAATACTCAAAGATAATAAAACTAGAAAAAGAGGTTTAATATTGAAGTTAAAATACTTATTTATAGAGAATATTAAACTAAAAATAATCGCTCTATCTATTGCCGCGCAGTTTTCGACAATTAAATAATAAAGACCTACAATAAATGTAATGGAAAGAAATTTAAATTTATCTAATCCTCTAATCTTATTTAGTATTTTTTCTAAAATTAAGATCAGAAAACTAATTTGGGTACCAGATAAAGCGAATAAATGAGAAATACCTAATTTTTGAAAATCATCAATCAAATCTTGATTAAAATTACTATCAACACCTAAGAAAAATACATTTATATAATCAGCTGCTTTAGAATTAAAATTTAATATTCTATTTCGTATTAACGTTTTTAAAGTGATAAATAAACTATGGTTTTTATTTAATATATTAAAGGTTGAGACTTCCATTAAATAATATATGTTTTTATACTTTAAATAGTCTGGGTAGGAAAAACTATAAAAGTTACCACTAGAAGAAGGCTTTACTAACTCTCCTTCTAATTCAACAATATCACCTAATGAAAGATTGTTTTTTATTTCAATCAAATGTTCTTTAGTATCAATATAATAATTAGCAATTACAGATTCTTTAGTATTATTTTTTATTGTGAGTGTCAACTTATTTCCTTTATAACTTAAGTTTTCTACTTCTCCACTTATCTTTTTTTCACATCCTTTATATGAAGAAGTTTGATTCGTATTTACATGTATGAAAATATAGAGCACACTGACTACAAATATAATTATATACAAAGGACTAAATAGTAATATTTTCCTTAATCTGATCAAATAAAGTATCTCCTATTCCATCAACTTCTTTTAACTCTTCAATATTTTGAAATGCTCCTACTTCTTCACGATAACTAATAATTGCCTTAGCTTTAGCCTCCCCAATCCCTGGAAGAGTCATTAATTCCTCAATAGTAGCCGTATTTAAAGATATTTTTAAAGATATAGTACTATCACTTACAATCTCACTTTCATCTTTAATACAAGCATCATTAGTTATCTCGCTATAGTTAAGACATGCTTCTTGTTCTTGTTTCTCTTTCTCTTTAGTTAAAGCGAAATTAGCAACTTCATCATAACTATATATGATTATTACCATCTCATCTGTTACTTTTTTAGAAAGATTCAAAACACTAGTATCAGCATTATCTGTCAAATCTCCTGCTAGCCTTATAACATCTATAACTCTACTATCTTTTTTTACTGTATAAATACCTGGAGTATTAACTTCTCCTTTTATATCTACTTGATAATAGATATCTTCCTCTTCTTCTATTTTCTCATCATTTGTTTTTTTCTTAGTATTTAATACAATATTATCTTCTTTATTTGAAGAATCAAAAGCTAGTTTATAAAATATTACACCCCCTACAACTGATAGCAAAACAAGAGTTAAAGTTACAAAAATTATCTGTTTTCTATAACGATAAGTAAAAGTCATCTCTAATACCTCCTTTCCGCCTAAAATACTATCAAACTCTAAAAATAATTGCAAAGAAGCAATTTTTTAAATTCAAACAAAAAAGAGGCTGAATTTTTAAAATTCGCCTAGAGAAAATTCAATTTTCACCCCCCAATTTTACCTGAATTTACAAAATTCATACTTTTTTTATTTTTTTCTTTTTTACTTACATTATCCCTTAATTTAGTTTCAATATTGACACGTTGTACCATTGTTAAAGCTACCATTAAACACAAAGTAAAACTACCACCATAACTCATAAAAGGTAAAGGAACACCAGTCATTGGCATCAATCCAAAAAGTCCCATTAGATTAACAGCAATATGTAAAAAGATATAAACAGCAACTCCATAACATATTAAAGCCCCTCTATTAGTATAACTTTCTCTACCTATTTTTAAAATACGATATAAAAGACACATGTATGCTAAAATAATTCCTATTCCTACTACTAATCCTAACTCTTCTACAATAACAGCAAAAATAAAGTCTGTATATGGATATGGTAAATATAAATATTTTTGTGTACTATTACCAAGTCCTACTCCAGTAAGTCCACCATTATTAATAGAAATATAACCATTACATACTTGATTACCTGTATCAAGTAATCTATCACAAGGTCTAGTAAAATTAAATCTTTCTATTTGTCTTTCTTGAAGAAAACTTCCTCCTGTCATAATAAGTACTGCTAAAACTAATATAGCCATACCTAAAAATAAAAATACTACTTTTAATTTTATCAACTTAGGAACAGGTGATGAAAAGAAAACTATTCCTGTTAATAAAGCAAAGATAATCGCTGTACCTAAATCTGGCTGTAACATAATTAAAAATGTTATAACAACGCCAATAATTAAAGGAATAATCGCTATAAAAAAGTTGTTTAATCTCCTCTCATGAACTTCATAAAACCTAGCCATAAATACTATCATAATAATTTTAATAAACTCACTTGGTTGCAATGTAAAAGGTCCAATAGGAATCCAACTAATAGCATAGTTTGTCGCTTTACCATATATTAATAATAATATTAAGACTGCTATAAATGCTATTAACAAAACATTAGAAAATATACCATATAGTTTAGTATTAAACTTTACTAATATAATACAAAATATAAAACTGACAAGCAAGAATAGTCCTTGTCTAATAAAATAAGCATAAGGACTTCCTCCATTCATATAGGAAGTAACATTACTAGCCGAAAATATCATAATAAGACCTAGAAGAAAAAGTACTAACGTAATTAAAAATAAAGGCTTATCTAAATTTCTAATAATATCTCTTATTTTAGTCATTACCCTACTCTCCTTATCTAGTCTTTTCTTTTAGAATATCATATTTTTCTTCCAGTTTAAAGTAACTAGGGCCATTTCATTAACAATTTGACATATATTTTCATATTCTATATTAGAAAAAGGAGGTTTTTAACTATGTATTATTATGGCGGTGGTTCTTTCCCATCTTGTGGTTGCAGCATGCAAAGTCCATGGTGGGGATATCCTAGCTGTGGCTTTAGTAATAACAACAATAATTATGCAATTATCCTAGTTTTATTTATACTTCTAGTTATAGTAATAGGTGCAAGATTTACACGTTAAGAAAGGTTTTCCTTTCTTTTTTTTTAGATTTATGTTAAAATATAGCAAGAAATGGGGTAATTTGTATGTTAAAGATGAAAGATATATTGGATGAAAAAGATAAAAGATTAAGATTAGTAAGTAAAGATGTTACTTTTCCTTTAGATAAAGAAGATTTAAAAAATATTGATTTAATGGTCGAATATTTAACAAACAGTCAAATAGATAGATTAGCCGAAAAATATGATTTAAGACCAGGGATGGGTATGGCTGCCATTCAATTAGGCATTCCTAAAAGATATTTAGTAATCGTTCATGAAGTAGATGAGGAAGAATTTGACACTTATATTATTTGTAATCCTAAGATTATTAGTAATTCCAGTGAAAAAATCTATGTTGAAATGGGAGAAGGATGTTTATCAGTAAATCGTGAAGTAGATGGTATTGTTCCAAGATATGCAAGAGTAACTGTTGAAGGATATGATACTAAAGGTAATAAGATTAGAATAAGAGCAAGAGAAGAACTAGCTATTGCTTTCCAGCATGAAATAGATCATTTAAATGGGATTATGTTTACAGATTATATTGATCCTAAGAACCCTTTTAAAGACAGTGATAAATATAGAGCAATTTAAAGCTCTTTTTTATTTTATTCCTTTTTTCTTAGCATAATATAATGATAGTACGCCTAATTTTGCACTATTATCAGTTAATCCTGGAACTTCTTCCGATACTTTATTAATAGAATCTATTACTTCATCATATGTTAATTTTTTAATTATCTCACCTTTAAGAACCTTATCTTTTTCTCCTTTAGTTTTATACAAAGCATTACTAGCAATATCTAAAGTCACATCATCTTTTTCTAAGTAAGCATGAAAATGCCCACCTACAAACATATTATTAGCATAAGAAAGAACTGCTCTATAATCCCTATTTTCTTTTAAAAAATCAAAAGTTCTGTCATAGCAATGAAATCTAAGTTTTTTCTTAAAAATATAAGAGGATTTACTATTTTTAAACAATTCACTAGCTTTATATACAGATATAGTTCCAAACTCAGTATTCAATTTATATAAAGAATTATCCTTTTCAAAATTAATTACAAAAGGCCAAAGAACGCTTCTATTTTCCATTCCTAACAATAAATCATAAATAGCATTATGAATAGAAGAAGTATATCTAATATGATATTTACTAAAAATTTCATCAAGAACATTACTTTTTCCTTCTGCTTTTAAAATAAAATAATTATAAAGCAAAACATCAAGAGGATCTCCAAAAAATTCTTTAAATAATCCAATTTCTTCAAGTTTCTTAATAATCTCTTCAGCTATATTATTATCCAATTTAATATTTTTCATCTCTGCCTTTCTATAATACTCTTCTAATATATTACTTTCCATAATACCTCCTAAACTAGTGTCAAATATTATAACATATTATTTTATCATTTACAAAACAAATCATCACTGTTAGAATTAAATAGGAGGATGTTATGAAAAAATACATTATACTAATTTTTTTAATTATTTTATTTGGATTCACTTTTGCTTTCAGAAAGCCTTTATATAATTTATATAGAACTTATATTGTCAAAGAACAAAAGGAAGTAGTTTTAACAGCAAGTAATGATTATAGTAGAGATTATAGTTTTAACTTTGTTTCTTTAACAGATGACTTCTCTCCTAACAATTATCAAGATTTATTAAATATTTATTTTACTATTCTAAATTCTGGAGAAGATGAATTTTCTTTTTACTGCCAAGATGATTATAAAGAATGTCTAACTGATGTAGATAATCTTGCTAATGATCAAAAAACTTTATCAGCCATTAATAATTTTGTCCATCCTTTTAATAGTTTTAGACACTTAGAAACAACTTATGATGATTATGGAAAAGTAACTCTTAAGATTGATCACATTTATAATAGTAGTGAAATAAAGTTAATAAATGCTAAAGTAAAAGAAATAGAAAAAGAAATATGGAATAATACTATGAGTGATGAAGAAAAGATAAAACAAGCTCATAATTATATTATAAATAATAGTAAATATGATAAAGATAGAAGTGATAATAATATTGTTAATTATAAGTCTGATACTGCTTATGGAACTCTTTTAGAAGGTTATAGTTTATGTGGAGGTTATACTGATACAATGGAACTATTCTTAGAAGATTTAAATATAAAAAGTTATAAAATAGCAAGTGAAAATCATGTTTGGAATGCTGTTTATTTAAACAATGCTTGGTATCATTTAGACCTTACTTGGGATGATCCTATAACTAATGATGGTAGTGATATTTTAGAATATAACTTTTTCCTAATAACAACTCCTGAATTAGAAGAAATAGAAAATGAACAACATAACTATGATAAAACTATTTATAGCGAGCTAAGTTAAATGACTACTAGAAAAATCTAGTAGTCATTTTTATATTATTTCCTCATTATTAGTTAATTTAACACTAACAAGTTTAGATACCCCTGACTCTTGCATTGTAATACCATATAAAGTATCAGCATATTCCATTGTTTTTTTCTTATGGGTAATTATTAAAAACTGAGTTTTATGCTTATAATTAGCAAGATATTTACCAAATTCCATAACATTCGCTTCATCTAAAGCTGCTTCTACTTCATCAAAAACACAGAAAGGTACTGTTCTAACATTAATGATTGCAAATAATAAGCTAATGGCAGTTAAAGTCTTCTCACCACCAGAAAGTAAACTAATAGTAGTTAACTTCTTACCTGGTGGACAAGCAACTATTTCTATTCCTGTTGTTAAAATATCATCAGTAGTTAGTTTTAAATCAGCTTCACCACCATGAAACAACGCTCTAAAGACTTCTTTAAACTCATTTTTTATCAATTCAAAAGTCTTTAAGAACTCCTCTTTCATAACTTCATCCATCTCATTCATTATCTCAAGAAGTGTAGCGATAGCTTTCGTTAAATCCTCTTTTTGATGTAATAAGAACATATATCTAGTATTAACTCTTTCATACTCATCTATGGCTGCTAAATTAACCATACCAAGGCTTTTAATCTTAGCTTTATAATTACTTACTCTACTTCTAGCTTCCTTCTCTTCTACATCAAGTTCATAATCTTTTCTAGCTTTTTCATAAGTAATAGAATATTCACTACTTAAAGTATTAAGTAAGTTATCAAGCTTTACATCTATTTCTTTAAGTTTTAACTCTAAACTATTTCTTTTTTCTTCTGTCTTTCTAATTAAGTTATTTTTATATTTACTCTTCTCTTCATCTTCTTCAATTTTCTCTTTAAGAAGTTTTATATCTTTCTTAAGAGTAGTTATTTTAAGTTCTAATTTTTCTTTAAAACTACTTAAGTCATAAAATCTATTAACTAAATCCTCTTCTTTAGTATCTAAAGTATTATCATTACTAGATAAATTATCTATATTATCACTAATACTACTAAGAGTATCTTTATGATTAAGTAGAGCATGATTTTTATTAGTAACTTCATCTATTAATAGTTTTAAGTCTTTTTCTTTTAGATATATTTTATCTTCTAATTTTCTTATATCTTCTTTAGTATCACTAATATCTGCTGTAATCTTTTTATTCGCTACTTCTAAACTATTAATTATATTAATGTAATTAGTAATCTCTTGATTAATCATAACAGCACTTCTACCCTTATAGTTAGCACCTCCTGTCATGGAACCTCCTACATTAATAACATCACCTGCTAGAGTAATAACTTTATAACGTCTATCTATCTTTTTACTTATTCTTAAAGCTGTATCTAAATCATCAGCGATGATTACAAGTCCTAATTGATTATAGATGATATTTTTATATTCTTTATCAGTTGTAACTAAATCTGCTAAGACACCTTTATAACCTTCTATAGTTTTTAATACTGATAGAGTATTTTCATCTACATATCTTTTCTTAATAACATTAATAGGAAAGAAAGTAGCACGACCTAAATTATTATTCTTTAAGTATCTAATAGCCTCTTTAGCACTGTCTTCATCTTTAACTATAACAAAGTTTTTACTACTACTAATAGCCACATCTAAACATCTTACATATTCATCTTTAGTCTTAATAACATTACCTATAATATCATAGATTCCTTGTAATTTATCTTCTTCTAGTATTTTCTTAATAGTATTAGGTAAGTTATTACCACGTTCTGCCTCTAGTCTTAATAATTCTACTTTATGTTTATTAGTTAAGATATCTCTATCTTGTTTACTAAGAGTTTGTTCATAATTTTTTAAAGTAAGTTTAAGTCCTTTAAGATTATTTTTACTTGAATTAATATCATCATTCATATTAGTAATATTGCTATTTATAATACTTATCTCCTCTTCTAAGACACTAATATCTTTATTAATTTTAGCTTTTTCATCTATTAAAGCCCTCAACTCTTCTTCACTTTTACTTAAGTTTTTATTCTTTCTTTGCTCTTTTAAGATATTAAGCTGTACGTTTAACTTACCAATCTCTTCTGTTTTATTAAGTAGTTCTTTTTGAGCAAATTCTAAGTCTTTTTCTAAATTTAATAAATCTGTTTTCTTCTTTAAGGAAATACCACTATCTTTATTAGTAGTACTCTCTAAATCTAATATTTCTTTATCTAGTTCTTCTTTTTCTTTCTTTAGTATTTCTTCATTAGTAGATAGATTATAAATATCATAAGCGATTAAAGCTATTTCAAGATTTTCTAACTCTTCCTTAAGTGTTTTATATTCTCTTGCCTTCTCACTTTGTTCTTTTAAAGGTTCTACTTGTACTTCTAACTCTTTAATAATATCTTCTACTCTATCAAGTGCATCATTTGTTTTATCAAGTTTTCTTAAAGCTTCTTCTTTACGTTTTTTATATTTCAAAATACCTGCTGCTTCTTCAAAAACAGCTCTTCTATCATCATTACTTTCACTGATTATTTTAGAGACTTCTCCTTGAGAAATAATATTAAATGACTCTTTTCCAACTCCACTATCTAAAAAGAGATTAACTATATCTTTAAGTCTTGCTTTATTATTGTTAATGAAGTATTCATTCTCTCCACTACGATAGACTCTTCTTTTAATACTAACCTCACTATAATCTACTTTTAGATAATGATCACTATTATCAAAGACAAGTTCTACACTAGCGACATTCTTAGCTTTCCTTGAGGCACTTCCTGCAAAAATTACATCACTCATACCTCCGTCACCACGTAAGTTTTTAACTGATTGTTCCCCTAATACCCAACGTATAGCATCAACAATATTACTTTTACCACTTCCATTAGGTCCTACAATACAAGTAACTTCATCATCTAATTTTATTTCCATTTTATCAGCGAAAGATTTAAAACCATTAGTTACAATTTCTTTCAAGTACATTTAAAACACCACTCTTTACTCTTATCATTTTATCAGAGATTAAGGTTTTAGACAAGAACTAGAATTTTTAGATATTTAAAAAGTAGTAACCATTAATTACTACTTAGCTCTTCTTATCTTGATATATGTATTTTGTAAATCTTTCTTTGCCATAAATATAAAAGTATCACATCCAAATGCAAAATCATAATTAGTTGCGACAAATTGTTTTTGAGAAGTATCTAATCTTTTATTAAAGTACAAGTTATCAATACTATCTTCGCTTCCCTCTATACCAATATGTTTTTTATATACCTCTTCACTAGACATACCCTTATTATAAGCCTCAGCACAACGAATTAAAGCTTCTATTTCCATTGTTCTTTCAACTATAATTTCACTACCAAAAGTAAAATCAATAACATTATATAAATCCCAAATAAAATCTTTATATTTATCTTCTTCTATAAAACTTTTCCTTCTTCTGAAAATTATTATATAGGAGTTCATTATGAAGTCAAGTATTTGTTACTAACATATGTATATTTTTTTTAATATTTCATATACTAAATTTGACAGATAATATATTTTATGATATTATTTAGTCATAGAAAGCAATTTTGCTTTCAAGGGGTACGTTGTATAGCGTACGGTTAAGGATGATTAATGTCATCCTTTTCTTTTGGAAAAATCTTGATTCCTTTATTCAAAAAGTTTGGATAGCCATCTAATTTCTCTTTTAAAACTAAAAATGCTTGATTATATTTTTTATACTTTACTGACTGGTGTATTGGATAACTGAATAAGTCGGCAATCTCTAAGCCTACATATGTTGCACTATATTCTTCATTCCATTTTGGATTAAAATATATTCCCTTAATTTTTTCTTTTAATTCTTGAGTTGTAATATTCTTTCTTCCCCTATTATTTATTACATCATTAATATGTTTTAACAAGGCTATATCTTCTGTTTTTCCTCTAGCTTCAAGCATAATAATACCTTTTTTGTTATTTTTAGTTGCATAAATATATCTTTCCAAAATAAAATCAAAAGCAGTTTCATAAACGTTATGAAGATATCCTTTCTTCAAATATTCTACAAGATTAATATTTATAGAAATTATTGTACAATTTATATTTTTTAACGCATTTGTTAAAGCCATTGTAAATTCATTATGATTAATTAATTTATCATTAAATGCCCCATCATGTCTTCTGATTTCTCTAGAATGTAAGCATACATATTTTTCTTTTTTAGCTTTACTGTCATAATAAATACCTTCACCCCAAAACTTTTCTTTTAATTTTTTTATTTCTAATTGTGCATTATAATAATCTTTTCTCTAAAAAATACATCCTGTTATAGTAAAATACTTATCATTTTCATCTATTGGGAGATTATTAGTAATTTTTTTAAAAATATCGTTTATTTTACCTGCACTACCATTCTCATCTATAAACATTACATAATCTATATCAGCACTCCAAATTTTTATTTTTTGAGGAAAATCATACCATTTTATTTCAGAACTCATAATTTTTGTCTCCTTTAGTTAGAGAATATCATAATATACATAGGAAATCAATAATTTTTGTTTCATACTTTTTTAAATATTTAGCAGATTAAATTCGATAGATAATATATTTTATGATACTATTTATTCGGTGAGTAAGTAGTTCGATAAGTTACTAAAGTATGTGTTTAATACATACCAGCAAGTTTGCTTTGTGAATTTCTTTAGTCAGGGGAAAGCTCACACTACATAATTATACATTAAAAAGATAGAGGAACATCTATCTTTTATTATTTAACATTTTATCATAATAATTAAATAAATCTTCAAAGGCATTATAATGAACTATTTCTCTTTGTCTTAACCATAATAAAGGTCCAATAACATCAGGATCATCTGTAAGGTCTATTAAATTCTCATATACTGCTCTTGCTTTTTGTTCTGCAGCCATATCTTCCATTATATCTGCTAGAGGGTCCCCAGTAGTTGCAAAATAGGCAACAGTAAATGGTACTCCATTAGCATCCGTAGGATATATAGCATTTCTATGTTCTGCATAGTTAGAAGCAAGTCCTGCTTCTTTTAATTCCTCTACAGTAGCATCTTTCAAAAGCTGATATACCATAGTAGATAGCATTTCTACATGAGCAAGTTCCTCAGTTCCAATATCTGTTAACAACGCTTGCCCTTTTTGATCAGGCATAGTATATCTTTGATTAAGATATCTAAGTGCTGCAGCAAGTTCTCCATTAGGACCTCCATATTACAAAAGAGACATAAAAAACAAGTAGAGCCAACTAAGACTCTACCTTTTATTAATTATTAGATACTTCA
>CALVQY010000029.1 GCA_944358355.1 uncultured Bacilli bacterium
TTATTAATTATAACATAAAAAAAGATAGCAAAAATAGTATCTTTAAAATTTCTTTAACTCTTAGCTTGACAGCATTGGGTAGCGACTATCGGAATTTAAGCCTATGGAGAATAGAAGTTACTCTATCTATGAAGTAGGAATCCTTGGAGGCAACGACAAGGGCGAAACAAAATTTATTTTGTTTTATTTGTTCTTTTAAACAAAAATGTGATAATTTTGGTAAAAATACCTGCAAAAGTGTGATTTCTATATAAATAATAAGCGATTAAAAGTAAGAAACAACTTTCTTTTTCTTTTGACAAACACTAGATACATGCATTATTATATATATAAGAAAGGTGTTGTGTATGTTAGTAAATTTTAATGAAATGTTAAAAGATGCAAAAGAAAAGAAATATGCTGTTCCACATTTTAATATTAATAATTTAGAGTGGACTAAATATATTTTAGAGAAAATGCAAGAGGAAAACCTACCTGTAATATTAGGTGTTAGTGAAGGTGCAAAAAAATATATGGGAGGTTTTTATGCTGTAAGATGTATGGTAGAAGGACTAATTAAAGATTTAAATATAACTATTCCTGTCTGCCTACACTTAGACCATGGAAGTAGTTTTGAAAGTTGTAAAGAAGCAATTGATGCCGGATTTTCTAGTGTTATGATAGATGCTAGTAAATATGACTTAGAAACTAATAAAATAATAACTAAAGAAGTAGTAGATTATGCTCATCCTAAAGGAGTGTCAGTAGAAGCTGAAGTAGGACACGTTGGTGGTACTGAAGATAATGTCTATGGTGATGTCTTTAGAGCAACGCTAGAAGACTGTATAGAAATATCTAAAACAGGTATAGATGCTCTAGCACCTGCCCTAGGTTCAGTTCATGGACTATATAAAGGAGAACCTAATCTTGACTTTGATAGAATGAAAGAGATAAATGAGACTTTATCTATTCCGCTAGTATTACATGGTGGAACAGGTATTCCTTATAATATGATAGAAAAAGCGATAAGCTGTGGAATTAGTAAAATAAATATAAATACAGAATTACAAGTAACTTGGCATAAAGCAGTAGTAGATTTTATTAATACAAATCCTAGTGTTTATGATCCAAGAAAAGTAATAGGCAGTGGTGAATCTGCTATGAAAGATAAAATAAGTGAACTTGTAGATGTTTTTAACCCAAATCATATTAGTTCCAAAAATTAAATTAATAATATAATATAGTAGAAAGTGTGTGATTAACTATGAAAATGCTTGAAATAAAAGGAGGAAATCCTCTTTCTGGAACAATAAGAATAAGTGGGGCTAAAAATAGTGTAGTAGCATTAATACCTGCAGCGATTTTATCAAGTGAAGAAGTAACAATCTGTAATGTCCCTGATATTACTGATACAGCTGCTCTATGTGAAATATTAGAATTTTTAAATGTAGATGTAAAACGCGCGACAGAAAGTCTAGTTATTAATCCATCTAACATGGAAAATAAAGAAATACCTAGTATATATACAAAAAAATTAAGAGCATCTTACTACTTTATGGGGGCTATGCTTGGTAAATATAAAAAAGTAACGATGGCTCTACCTGGAGGATGTTCAATAGGGGCAAGACCAATTAATCTTCATCTTAAAGGTTTTGAAGCCTTAGGGGCTACTGTCACTAATAAAGAAAATATTTATACTGTAGAAGCTAAGGAATTAAAAGGTGCAAATATCTATCTAGACTTTGCAAGCGTTGGCGCCACAATTAATATCATGCTAGCAGCAGTTCTTGCCAAGGGAACAACAATTATTGATAATGCTGCAAAAGAGCCAGAAATTGTTAATGTTGCCACTCTTCTTAATAACATGGGAGCAAAAATAAGAGGAGCAGGAACAAGTAGTATTGAGATAACTGGTGTAGAAAGATTAGGTAAATGTTTCCACGAAGTAATACCAGATAGAATAGAAGCTGGTACTTATGTCATACTAGGTGCAGCTATTGGAAATAACTTAAAGATATCTAATATCATTCCAGAACATATAGAAGCTTTAACTAGTAAATTAGAAGAAATGGGAGTTTTTCTTGATATTGGAACAGATTATATAATTGTAAGTAGTGGAACAGATTATAAGCCAATAAATGTTAAAACACAAACTTATCCTGGATTCGCTACTGATCTTCAACAACCCCTAACACCACTTCTTACTATGTGTAATGGTAGAAGTAAAATAGAAGAAACAATTTATGAAAATAGATTTATGCATATACCATATTTAAATCAAATGGGTGCAGATATAAGGGTAAAAAATCAAACCTCAACAATTGTTGGACCAACTAAACTTACAGGAACAGATGTAGTAGCAACTGACTTAAGAGCAGGAGCATCATTAGTAATCGCTGGCTTAATGGCAAGTGGTACTACAAAAATAACTAATGTTGAACATATCTTAAGAGGATATGAAAATATTGTGGAAAAACTATTAGGAGTAGGAGCTAACCTAGAATTAAAAGACATATAAAGCATTAAAAAGAGACTAGAGAAATATAATTATAATATATGACTCTAGTCTTTTTTTGGAGGTAAAAATGAAAAAAATACTATGTCTTTTAATTATCTGTCTTCTAGTATATACAATCTATTACTTTAATCATAATGACAAAATAACTTACGTATCGATAGGGGATTCTTTAAGTGTCGGAATAGATTCCAATGGTAATACTAATTATGGCTATAGTAATTACCTTTCTAACTATCTTAAAGATAAAGATTTACTAAAAAGTTATAATAACTATTTTTCTACAAGTGGCACTAGAATAAATGATTTAAAAAGTAAATTAGAAACAAATTGGACTATAACAAAAGATGGAAAATCCTTATCCTTAAAAAAATGTCTTCGTGAAGCTGATTTAGTAACTTTATCAGTAGGAATGGATGATATTCTAACAAGCTTAACTTTATCCACAGTATCATTGGAAAACCTTTCTAACAAAGAAATTACTACTATAGTAGAAAAAACTATTAAAGAATTAGATACACTTTTTAAAGAGTTAAGAAAATATGCTAAAGAAGATATAATCTTTATAGGTTTTTATAATCCTTTAGAAGAAGAAACATTAACTATAGAAAGACTCTATACTTATTTAATAACAAAGACTAAAGCTCTATGTAAAACTTATGATATAGAGTATTTAGATATCTATAATCTCTTTAAGAAAAATAAAAATTACATAGATAATCCGACTAACATATATCCTACAACAGAAGTTTATCAAATGATTGCTACCAAAATAATCGATAGCTATATACCATAAAAAACTTTACAAAACATACTAAAAGTGGTAATATATAAAGCACATTTATTAAAGGGGGCAAATAAAAGTGAAAGAAGAAATAATTAAATCAATTGTTGAAGAAATAGTAACAGACATAAAAAGAAAAGACCAATTAAGTCTTTATGAGCAATTAAAAGGAACAGAAAAAGAAAATTGGATTATAAATCAATATTTAAAAGATTTAATAGAGAAAATAGATTATGAAATAGAAAAAACTAGTCATAATAAAAAAATATCTGCTATAGAGAATTTAGGTTTTCAAGAAATTAATCTACCAAATAAACTTGAAGATGACAAATTTTCACTTATGTATTGCAAAGATAGAGAATTACTTTGCTCTATTTATGAAGAAAAAAGTGGTATGACAATAACTTGTGTATCACCATACTTAGATAAAACTATGAAATTTGATAATATTGACACATTTAAGAATAGTTTAAACGAAGGGGAACTTGCTATAAGCATTGTAAATAATAACAAGATAAAAATAGCTGCAACTGAATTACCTCTTTTATCTGATAGAGAACATGCAAGACTTGACAATAAAAGTTTTGCAAGCTATTACAGATTAACCGATAAAGAGGAAAAGCAGCATAATTATATGGGAGTTATTATTGGTGTTGACTTTAATAAAACTTTAGAAATGGAAAGAAAATATGAAGCGGCTATGCAGTTAAGAAAAATAGAAAGAGAAAAACTTATAGAAGAAAGATTAGCAATTTTACCAGAATTATTTAAAGAATCTATTTCTTATGAACCTGAATCTCAAAAAACATTCAAATAATAAATAAGGAATGTTAATTATATTCCTATATTTTAATATTATTTATGATAGTATTTAATAATCTAGAAAAACACGCTTCAACACTCTTGCATAAAAGATACTTATGTGATAAGATGTATATGTAAGAAAGATTTTCATACAATAGTAAAAGGAACACTTAATATTTCCGTGTTGAGTGAGCCAACATATAATTGTTAAACCACCTAATCCACGTTGTGAGTTAGGTGACTTTCTTTTATATTAATACTATAAACAGTAAGAATAGTAAAAGGAAGATTATAATTACTAAAGAAAAAATTAAAAAATCTTTCTTGTTCATTGTAACACCTCCCTCGTTTATAGAGTTTGGCTTCACCCAACTATTAAATGTCCCTATAACTATGGTATCACATGGATTTCTATAAAACAAGATAAAAATGTAATAAAAAAGTTACAAATTTTCGCGAATAAGGCTTTATAATTAATTTTTTAGATATGAAAATCCTTTAAAAACCTTGTCAAATCATAAATAATTTGATATATTAAGTAGCGAATTAGTTCCTTAAAGGGATAATTTCTATGATAAATAAATTATCATGGCGAAAGGAGAGAAGAAAAATGGCAAAAAATAATCCAGCAAACTATAGACCATGTAAAGTAACATGTGCTTGTGGTGCAACATTTGAAGTTATGTCTAATAAAGATGAACTTAATGTTGAAGTATGTTCTAATTGTCATCCATTTTATACAGGAAAACAAGGAAGAGCATCTAAGGCAGGACAAGTAGAAAAGTTCAATAAAAAATATGGATTTAATAAAAAAGATAACGAAGAAGCAGCATAAGCTTCTTTTTCTTTTAAAATATGTTATACTATAAATGTTAAAAATACATAATAAAAGAAAAGAGGAAAATATGATATTAGGAATAACTAATGACCATAGAGGTTATAAATTAAAAGTAGAACTTTTAGAAAAGTTAAAAAAAGACTACGAAGTCATAGATTATGGCTGTAAAGGAACAGAAAGTGTTGACTATCCTGATTATGCTTTTAAATTAGGAGAAGCTCTTACTAATAAAGAAATAGACTTTGGTATAGCTATTTGTGGTAGTGGAATAGGAATATCTATTGCCTGTAATAAAGTAAAAGGCATAAGAGCAGCTAGAGTTTTAAATCTAGAAGATGTTAGAGAAACAAGAAATGATAACGATGCTAATATTATCTGTTTAAATGAAAATATGGATGTAGAGTATGCTTATAATCTTATTATTGCCTTCATTACTACACCTTTTTCTAACCTAGAAAGACATATTAGAAGAGTAAATAAAATAAAAGAATATGAGGTAAGAAATGAGCGTTAAATACTTTTTATATTTATTTGTTACCATCGCTGTAATATGGAGTTTAGACTCTATAAATATTAATGCTATTTTTAAAAAAAATAAAATTTGGAAAGCAAGAGTATTTTATTTTTTTCTAGCTCTAGCTTTAATTTATTTAGTAACAAATTGTCTTTATGACATATATGAATCTGCTATAATTTATTAAAATTAAATTTTAAAGTATAATTTTTTCATTTTCGTTAAAACTCTTAATGAGGTGATAGATGATGAAAAAATTAAGATTAAAAAAAGGTGTAAAAAACGGTGCTATAATCGGAGCTTATTTAATTGCTTTCTCTCTAACTGGAATGGGAGCATATTTCGTAAGTCAAAATATGCAATCCAATGATCCCCAAGAAGATATAGAATATGTTAACTCATCAATCATAGATGATAAAGACATAGAAGTAATTAAAGAAGAAGTAAAAATGATTAAACCATATACAAATGACCAAGTAGAAACACTTAAATATTTCTATGACTATCAAGCAGATAATGCTTCTCAAGAAAAATCAATTTTATATCATGAAAACACATATATTCAAAATTCTGGAATGGACTTTGGATTAACTGATACTTTTGATGTTGTATCAGTATTAGATGGTACGGTTTTAGATGTAAGAGAAGATGAACTATTAGGTAATATTGTAGAAATAAAACATGATAATGACTTAATTAGTAGTTATCAAAGCTTAAGTGAAGTTCAAGTTAAGAAAAATGACACTGTCAAACAAGGTCAAGTAATTGGTAAAAGTGGTACAAATACAATAGATCAAGATATGGGTAATCACTTACATTTTGAATTATATAAATCTGGTGAAATAGTTGATCCTAGTAAATATTTTGACCAAGTAATTACTTCTGAAGCTACCAGTGACACTGAAAAAAATACTACAACAACAAAGGAAGAAACAACAACTGAAGATGAAGCTAAAGAAGAAACGGAGTAAAACCGTTTTTTTTCTAACAAAAATAATTTACAATGAAATATATTTCTGCTAAAATATTAACAGTAAAAGGACGTGATAAGATGTTATCAAAAGATATAGGTATAGATTTAGGTACAGCAAATGTATTAATTTACATAAAAGGAGAAGGCATTGTTTTAAATGAACCTAGTGTAGTTGCTATTGATACTGATAATAAAAAAGTAGTAGCAGTAGGTAAAGAAGCTAGTGAAATGTTAGGTAGAACTCCTGAAAAAGTAAAGGCCATAAAACCTATGAAAGATGGTGTTATAGCAGATTTTGAAATTACAGAAATTATGCTAGACTATTTCATTAGAAAAATACATGCTAGAAATTTTTTATCAAGACCTAGAATATTAATATGTTGCCCTACCAATGTAACACCAGTTGAAAAAAATGCTATAAAAGAAGCAGCTGAACGTACTGGTGCTAGAAAAGTATTTTTAGAAGAAGAGCCTAAAGTCGCAGCAATTGGTGCTGGTATGGATATTTCTAAGCCTAGTGCTAACATGGTAATAGATATAGGTGGTGGGACAACAGATATTGCTATCCTATCTTTAAATGATATTGTAAGCAGTTCCTCAGTAAGAATAGCAGGAAATGTATTTGACCAAGATATCGTTAAATATATAAAAGATAAATATAAATTATTAATAGGAGAAAAAACCGCTGAAGAAATAAAAATAGAATTTGCAAACCTATATGAACCTGATAAGAAAAATAAACTAGAAGTAAGAGGAAGAGATTTAGTAACAGGACTTCCTAATACAATTGAGATAAATGAATTAGAAACAGAAGAAGCTTTACATGAATCAATTTATAAAATTGTAAAAGCAGCAACTAATGTTTTAGAGCAAACACCTCCAGAATTATCAGCAGATATTGTGGATAAAGGAATAGTTTTAACAGGTGGAGGTTCAATGCTTAAGGGATTAAATGAAATATTAAAAAAAGAGTTAAAAGTACCTGTTTTAATAGCTGATAGTCCTTTAACTTGCGTAGTTGAAGGAACAGGAGTTCTATTAGATAATATTAAACTATTAGAAGAAAACAATTAAGACTAGTTGTTTTCTTTTATTGTCATTTTATTTTATTATTGTTATAATTGTTTTAGAAAAGAGGAAAAACTATGAATCAACAAATAATAGATACTCTAAAGATAGTTATAACAACTTTTGTATGCTCAGCATTAATAATGCCTTTTATGAAGAGAATAGCCAAACATATAGGAGCTATAGATGTACCAAGAGCTGATGAAGGACATAGACATATTCATACCAAAGCTACTCCTAAATTAGGTGGAGTAGGAATATTTCTAGCTTTTCTTATAGGGTATATGCTCTTTGGTACAGAAAGCGTGCAGATGAATTCTATTTTAATAGGAAGTTTTATTATAATATTGACAGGAATAGCAGATGATATAAAGTCAATTAAAGCTAGAACTAAATTAATAGGTCAATTAATAGCAGCATCAATCCTTGTATTTTATGGAGGCTTTCTTTTAAATAATATTACGGCTTTTGGCTATACTATAAACTTTGGTATATTTTCTTATCCTTTAACAATACTATTTATAGTGGCATGTGTTAATATAATAAATTTAATTGATGGTCTAGATGGCTTAAGTGGAGGAATAAGTAGTATCTTTTTCTTGACTATAGGTATTATTGGATTCTTTCAAGGGCGTAGTGGTAGTCTAGTTATGACATTAACATTTATTATGCTAGGAGCAACTTTAGGCTTTTTATTACATAATTTTTATCCAGCTAAAATATTTTGTGGAGACTGTGCTATGTATCTAGGTTTTATGATAGCAGTAATTACTCTTTTAGAGTTTAAAGGACCAGCTCTAACAAGTTTATTTGTTCCTTTAATGATCTTAGGAATTCCAATATTAGATACACTTTTCGCTATAATAAGAAGACTATTGAAACATCAAGCACCATTTAGTCCAGATAAAGAACATATTCATCATCAATTATTAGGTATGAATTTTTCTCAAAGAACAACAGTCTTAATCATATATGCCTTTAATATCTTATTCGCTTTCGCTTCTATCTTTTATTCCCTAAAAGATCCTTATATGGGAAAAATATTATATATAATTATTTTTATTATTGTCGTTTGGTTCGTTTTAAGGACATCAGTAATTTCTAAAAAGAATAAAGAAGTAACAGATAATATTATAGAAAAAGTAGGAGAAGCGATAAAAAAAGAGCCTAAAGTTAAAAGCAATAGAAACAGGGTTAAATAACTACTGTTTTTTTTTGACAAAAATAATATAAAATGGAAATATATGGTAAAATTTAAGGGTGTGAGCATAAGAGAAGGAGGAGGTAGTAGTGTTAAATTTTGTAGTATGTGATGATGAAAAAGAATTTAGAGAAGTAATAATCAAAGAAATAGAAAAATTCATGATGAACTATGATGTAAATTATAAGGTTTATCAATTTGAAACGTATGATGAAGATTTTGAAAAAGTTGCAAGAAGTGATTTAGGTTTCAAAGTTTATTTCTTTGATATCAAAACTAAAAATGGATCTGGCTTAGATGCTGCTAGGTTTATAAGAGAAGAATTAGAAGACTGGAATTCAATAATAGTCATAGTAACAGCATTTGCAGAATATAGATATGAAGCATTGTCGAATCGTTTATATTTATTAGATTTTATAAGTAAATTTGATAATTGCAAAGCTAAAATTAAAGAGATATTAAAAATAATATACAAAAATTACAACAGTAGAGAAAAGTGTCTAAGTTATGAGTATAACTACACTTTTTATAAAATTGAACTAAAGAATATTATCTTCATAGAAAAAGAACAAGATAGTAAAAGATGTATTATCTATACAACATATGGAACCTTTAAAGCTCCATTTACTTTAGTATCTATAGCTAAACAACTAGATAAAAGATTCTTAAAAGTTCATAAAAGTTTAATTCTAAATACAGATAAAATAAGTACTTATAATACTAAAGAAAACGAAGTAGTATTTTCTAATGGTATGAGTACTAACTTAATATCAAGATCAGGTAGAAAGGAGTTGATAAATTATGTCGCTAATAATAATTAAAATAATAGGTTCATTAATGATTGCTATAGCAGGATATTTCATAGTTAGAAATTTAACAGGAAATGAAAATAAAAAAATAAATTTTCAAACAATAATATCAATAATTTTAGTAGCTTTACCAATTTGTATTTTTTATGAAGAAAAATATACATTACTATTAGTGCTATCAACTTATTTAATGGCAATATTAGTATTTAAAAGATTATTTAAATTAAGTATAGAAACTTCTATATTATCAAGCAGTGCATTTATGCTGCTAACAGCATTTATAAATGTAATCGGAACATCAATTGAAGTATCTATATTTACATATGAAGAAATAAGATTATCCCTAATAACAGCTATTTTTAACAATATACTTGTAGTTTCAGTTTCAATACTTCTAACAAAGATAAAGTTTCTAAAAGATATATTTCAAAAGTTTTGTAATAAGGTAAATTCGGATGAAAGTCTCTCAAAAATAGTTTTTGTTCTATTAACTGTATTTGTTATAGGATTATTATATTACAATGTTACTAATATTTTTAAACTTAACTTTACATATACAATAACTATTGTAGCATTAGCTGTTTTCTTTATACTTTATTACTTCTATATTGAACAGCAAGCTAAGTATGAAAAATTAAACAATGAATATAATATATTATTTAATTATGTACAGGCATTTGAAAATTGGATTGATGATGAGCAAATGTATCGCCATGAATTAAAAAATAATTTATCTATCATAAGGAATATGACAAAAAATAAAAAAATAATTGCCAAAATAGATGAAATGTTAAAATTTAGTATTATAATTGATGAAAAAGCTATAGAAGATTTAAAAAATATACCAAAAGGAGGATTAAAAGGATTGTTATATTATAAGGTAGCCTTAGCAAAAAATAAAAAAGTAAAAATGATTATTGAGGTAAGCCCAAAAGTAAGTTCATCATTAAAAAAAATTCCAGAAAAGCATTTGCGACAGTTAAGTATAGTTTTAGGTATATACTTAGATAATGCATTAGAATCAGCAGAAGAATCCAAAGGTAAGCAAGTAACAATAGAAGTATATGAAATAAATAAAATAATAAACTTTACAATATCAAATACATATAAAAATTTAATATCATTAAAAAATATGAAAAAAAAGAACTTTTCAACTAAAGGAGATAATCATGGTAAAGGCTTATATTATGCAAACAGAGTGTTAAAAAAAGAAAAATGGCTTGAGTCTAATCAAATTTTTTTGAATAATTATTTCATACAAAAAATAAGCATAAAAAAATTCGTTAAATAACGAATTTTAATCCATATCTTTTAGCGCCTTAGGTTCATCAATGCACCATAGTACACATCCAACACTAGCACTAGCAGTAGTTAACATAGCAACAGCTGCGATTATTTTTGCCATTCTTTTTTTCATTTTATCACATCCTTTACTATAATTTATTTAAACATAAATGTTTAAACCTTTTTATAATTATTATAAGGAACCCCTAATAGTTTATATGTTATAGGTAAAATCATTATTGTTTCAATTAATAAAGCTGATAAAAAGTATAATCTTAAATTAGTAATAAGAATAATTATTAAAGAATATATCAATGCTAATATACTAGCTGCAATCTTTCTAATTATTCTTTTTTTTCTGTTTGTAAGAGGTCTTTTTACCGTATCAGCAGGTGCATAAATAATAAATAAAACTATTGAACATAGGCATAATATTACTACTATATAATCAGGAAGCATTACTTTAGTTAAAAATAATGGAATTCCTACGATTAATAGTGAAGAAGAAATAAAACACGATTTTGAACTATTAGCATGTACTCCAAATCCAAAGAATCTTAATATGTTAAATAGTATTAATGATATTATAAATGTTATCCATATCCCTAATACAAAAGCTAATAAGTTTAATATCAATAATTTAGTTACATTAAGATAGATTCCTTCTAAACCATATGATAATCTCTCTTTTTCCTCATCTGTAATATTATCTTGATTATTAGTAATAAAATTCATAGTATGGTTTAAAAAACTTTCTTTCATATCACCCTCCTATGTTATAAACATTATAACTCTATATAATTATTAAAAAATAAATATACTTTTAAAAGTAATATTCTAACTATTAAGTGTAATATCGACATTTTTTGAAATTAATTTAACAGTTAAAGGCCTGATAATAGCAATTTACGGAAAATTTAAAATACCTACCATTACAATTGTTATAATGGACTCACATCGTTTGAAAAAAGAAGTATTTAACAAGAGGTACAGAATAAAAAGATGTGGAGGTGAATCTAGTGATTGGTAGAGTAAAGTGGTTCAATAATGAAAAAGGCTATGGATTTATTGAATATAAAGAAAATGAAGATATATTTGTTCATTATTCTACTATCAACTGTGACGGTTATAAGACTTTAACTGAAGGTCAGTATGTAGAATTTACATTACTAGAAACAAGTAAAGGATATCAAGCAGTTGATGTAACACCAGTAAAAGAACCAGCTTCAGTAAAATAGTTGGTTTTTTTCATCTTTTATGGTATATTATTACTAAGGAAGGTGATAATATGGAAATTATTATTCGTGGTGACAAAATTGAAGTAACTAAAGCTATGAAGGACTACATTAATGAAAAATTGAAGAGACTAGAAAAATATCTAGAAAATAGTAAAGATGTACGTGCCAATGTAGTAGTAAAAGTTAAAGGACACATGCAAACTGTCGAAATTACAATTCCACTTCACAATTTTATTATTAGGTCTGAAGAGACTCAAGATGACTTTTATGCATCTGTTGATAAAGCTATAGATGTTATAGAACGTCAAATTAGAAAGAACAAGACTAAGATCAAAGCTAAAGAAGCAAAAACTAAGATTGATTTTAGTATTGTCGATATTGAAGAAGAGGAACATGAAGAAAATAATATTATCAAACGAAAGAAAATAGAAGTAAAACCTATGGATGAAGAAGAAGCTATCCTTCAGCTAGAATTATTAGGTCATGAATTTTATTTATTTAAAAATGTAGATACTAATAAAGAAACAGTAGTCTATAAGAGAAAAAATGGTGGCTATGGAATAATAGAAGCTGAATAAACAAAGGGAATGATATAAAAAATATCATTCTTTTTTTGACAAAATAAGCCTAAAACCTTTTTATTATCGTTATTTTTTGATAAAATACATTATGCAAGGAGATGTTTATAAATGGGATTATTTAGAAAACTATTTGATCATGAATATAAAGAATTAAAAAAGTTTACAGAGCAAGCTGATAAAATAGTAGCTCTTGATGAAGAGATGACTAAGCTTTCTGATGATGAGTTAAAACATAAAACAGAAGAGTTTAAAGAAAGATTATCTAAAGGTGAAACGTTAGAAGATATACTAATAGAAGCATTTGCTGTAGCAAGAGAAGCAGCTTATCGTGTTATTGGTGAAAAACCTTTCTATGTACAAATATTAGGTGCCTTAGCTATTCATTATGGTAATATAGCTGAGATGAAAACAGGTGAAGGAAAAACCTTAACTTGTGTTTTGCCTGCATATCTTAATGCTCTAGAAGGAAATGGCGTTCATATTATTACTGTTAACGAATATCTAGCAACTCGTGATGCTGATTGGATGGGAGGAATTCATCGTTTTCTTGGTCTAACTGTTGGTGTAAATACAAGAGATATGTCATCAAAAGAAAAACAAGAAGCTTATAACTGTGATATCTTATATTCAACTAACAATGAAATAGGATTTGATTACCTAAGAGATAATATGGTAATTAGAAAAGAAAATAGAGTACAACGTCCATTAAACTTTGCTATTATCGATGAAGTTGACTCTATTCTAATTGATGAAGCAAGAACTCCTCTTATTATATCAGGTGGAGCTCAATATAGTGCAAACTTATATATAGAAGCTGATAAATTTGCTAAGTCTCTAAAAGAAGATACTGATTATATTTGTGATGAAACAGGTAAAAGTACAATCAGTGTATCATTAACTGATGAAGGTAGTGAAAAGGCTGAACGTGCCTTTAAAATAAAGAATCTATACGAAATAGAAAATGCTACCTTACTTCATTACATTAATCAAGCTTTACGTGCTAATTATGCTATGAAGAAAGATGTTGACTATGTTGTCCAAGATGATGAAGTTGTTATAGTTGATCAATTTACAGGACGTTTAATGAAAGGAAGAGCATATAGTGATGGACTACATCAAGCAATAGAAGCTAAAGAAGGAGTTCATATTAATCAAGAAACTAAAACTCTTGCCACTATTACTTTCCAAAACTTATTTAGAATGTATAAAAAACTATCAGGTATGACTGGTACAGCTAAAACAGAAGAAGAAGAGTTTAGAGATATCTATAACATGTATGTTATTGAAATACCTACTAATAAGCCAGTAATAAGAGTAGATGCTCCAGATTTGGTCTTCGCAACACGTAGTGCTAAATATAAAGCAATTATTAATGAAGTAAAAGCAAGATATGATAAAGGACAGCCAGTTCTAATTGGTACTATCGCCATTGAAACGAGTGAATTAATTAGTGACTTATTAAAGAAAGCTCATATTCCTCATGAAATATTAAATGCTAAAAATCATGCTCGTGAAGCAGAAATTATTTCTAAAATTGGTGAACATCGTTCCGTTACTATCGCTACTAATATGGCTGGTCGTGGTACCGATATTAAACTATCAGATGAAATAAGAGAACTTGGAGGACTTTGTGTAATTGGTACAGAACGTCATGAATCACGTCGTATTGATAATCAGTTAAGAGGTCGTTCTGGACGACAAGGAGATCCAGGATTTACTCAATTCTTTGTCTCTATGGAAGATGACTTAATGATAAGATTTGGTAGTGAAAGAATTAGAGAAATGATGAAAAGCTTTGGTTTTGGAGATCAAGCTATTCAAAGTAAAACCTTTACAAAAGCAATAGGTACTGCTCAAAAAAGAGTTGAGGGCAATAACTACGATGCTAGAAAACATTTGTTACAATATGATGATGTTATGAACACACAAAGAGAAATTATGTATGGTAAACGTAATGAAATCTTAGATAGTGAATCAATTCATGAAACAGTACTAAACTCAATTCATAATCATGTTACAGATTTAGTTAAATCAAGAAATATAGATAGTGTTATAACTGATGAAGAGTTACAAAGTATTACCGACTTTGCTAATGAAAACTTACTTAAAAATGATATAAGTAAAGTAGAACTTGAAAATAGAGATGCCGATGATATTATTGAATATCTTTATGAGAAAGCTAAAAGTGAATATGAAGCCAAGATTAAAGAAGTACCAGTAGAAGTTAGTAATGAATTTGAAAAAGCTTTATCTTTACAAGTTATAGATAATTATTGGATGGAACAAATTAATGTTATGTCTCATTTAAGAGAAGGTATTTATCTTCGTCAGTATGGACAGGAAGATCCTTTAAGAGCATATACTACAGAAGGATATGAATTATTTGATGATATGCTTCAAAAAATAGATAGAGATATTACTGTATTCTTATTAAAAGCTGAAATTAGACAAAATATTGAAAGAAAGCAAGTTGCTAAAAACCAACAAACTAATGATGTTAAAGATACAAAGAAAACACCTAAGAAAGTTAAAAAAGTAGGTAGAAATGACCCTTGTCCGTGCGGCTCAGGACGCAAATATAAACAATGTTGTGGTAAATAAACCTGCAAACCCGCATAAAATAAGGGATTGCGGTTTTTTCTATTATTACAATATTTAGGTAATTTTACTTCAAAAAAGAAGTTTAGATAAGTTTTAGATAAGTTTTTTGGTATAAAAGCTGCAAAATTAAATAACAAATGTTATTTTTTATATTGACAAATTGAAAATATAGTGTATACTGATAAATAACAAATGTTATTTTATACATTTGTGAGGTGATATTTATGGCGAGAACAATTAAATATTCTAAAGAAGATATATTAGAAAAAAGTGTTGATTTTATAAAAGAGTATGGTTACTCAAAACTAACAGCTAGAGAACTTGCTAAATATATAGGTTGTTCAACACAACCAATATTTAAAAACTATGAAAACTTTGATATGTATAAAGAAGATCTTAAATTTTATTTAAGAAAGGACTATTCTTCTTTTATATATAAATATGTAGATATAAAAGATTATTTATACACAATAAGTTATGCATATGCTTTTTATGCTAAGAAAGAACCAAATGCATTCTTTTCATTATTTATGGCTGATCTTGCTGGTTCTAGAACAGTAGAAGAAGTATTAAATATTGATAGAAACTTTGAAACAATTGAAGCAATGGTAAAACAATATAATATAACTTTAGAAGAAGCAAAAAGAGTATACCGTGAAGTAAGATTCTATACTCATGGTATAGCAACACAATTGTGTGTTAATAGTATTAAATTAACAGATAGAGAAATTAAAGATTTAATTAGAAATAATATAGAAATAAATTTAAGGGGGATATAATTATGAATTTATATGAAAGAAATCAAAAACAAAGAACATTTTTTAATGAAAAGATAGATACTTATGATGATGTACATGCTACATACATGGATACTAAAAAAACATTAGGAAATAGCCTAGATAAAGATACTAAAAAAATACTAGACTTAGGAGCAGGAACAGGACTAGAATTAATTCATGTATTTGAATTATTTCCAAGTGCTGAAGTCACAGTCATAGATATTACCGAAAATATGCTTGAAGAATTAAAGAAAAGAAACTTTGCAGATCATGTAACAACTATATGTGGAGATTTCTTTGAAGTTGAATTTGGAGATAATTATGATGCAGTTATATCTACATCAGCTCTTCATCATTTCAAAACTGAAGAAAAGATTAAACTATATAAAAAGATTTATGATTGTTTAAAAGAAAATGGTCAATTCATTAATTGTGATAAAATTGCCTTAACTCAGGAAATAGAAGATGAACAGTTATATGAATTAGAGCATAATATAGAAAATCATAAACATATAGATACACCACTTACAGTTGAACATGAAATAGAAGTATTAAAAAGGGTTGGTTTTGAAGATATAACTTCAAGCAATGTTGATAAAGATGATTATAGTCTTATTAAGGCTAGAAAAATCAAATAATTTTAGATAAGTTATTAGATAAGTTGTCGAATAAAAACTTGCAATATTTCAACAAAAAATTATTAAATTAAAATAAAAAATACCAATTTAAAAGGAAAAAATTACTCAGTTGTTTTAATATTTTACCTTGTGGTAGTGCTAAGAAATATAAACAATGTTGTGGAAAAAATAAATAAAGCTTTATTCTATAAGTATTTTGTAAAATTGCATTAAAGGAGAAAAAATGGAAAGGCCAATAACTACGCTTTTTATGCTAGAATCATTAGATGGAAAAATAAATAGTGGAAATAGTGATAATTTAGATGCTGATAAAGATTGGTGTCAAATTGAAGGTGTAAAAGAAGGATTACATCAATATTATGAAATAGAAGCAACAACAGATTATTACTCTTTAAATACTGGTAGAGTAATGGCTAAAATTGGCGTTAACGATAGAAAAGAATATCATGAGAAAGTAGATATCAGTTTTATAATTATTGACAATAAACCTCATTTAAATGAACATGGGATTGATTATCTATGTAATTGGGTAGAAAAGTTAATATTAGTAACTACAAATAAAAATCATATAGCCTTTTCCTTAAAAGAAAAGTATGAAAACTTAGATATTCTTTATTATGAAGTTTTAGATTTAAAAACTTTATTAACTGATATGAAACAAAAATATAATGCTGAAAAAATAACAATCCAATCTGGTGGAAATTTAAATGGAAAATTCTTACGAGAAGATTTAATTGACTATGTTAATATTGTAATTGCTCCTTTATTAGTAGGAGGTAGGGATACTTCGACATTAATAGATGGAGATGCTATTAGCACAGTAAACGAATTAAATAAGTTGAAAGCTTTACAATTAATTGAATGTAACAAATTAGAAGACTCTTATATATGGTTAAAATATAAAATAATTAGATAATTAAAAAAATATTATGAACGCTTGTGACCTCATTAAGGCATAAGTGTTTTTTGTAAAAACAAAATTAAAATGATACTATACATTTGTAAAAATGTATGTTAATATATACACATAATCATTTCAACTATAACTGCTATTAAAATAAAAAATGTAAATTAAAGGAGGTTTTCATGGAACAGAAAAACAACATTATAATATATCAATTGGATGATGGTAAGACAAAGATAGATGTAAAACTAGAAGATGAAACAGTATGGCTATCTCAACAACAAATGGCTGATTTATATGATACAACTAAACAAAATATTAGTTCACATATAAAAAATATTTTTGATGAGGAAGAGTTAAGTGAGAATT
>CALVQY010000030.1 GCA_944358355.1 uncultured Bacilli bacterium
CATTTTATTCTAGGTTTCTTATAATATGCAGTTTTTATAATCTTTGCTTAGATACTTAGTTTCGCAAGAAGTCTAATTAAAAAAATGTATCTTGTTTTCTTGCGTTGAAGATACATTTATGTTATTATTTACCTAGGAATTCCTAGTATGGGTATTTTGCCTCTTTCATAACTCTATTATTCAGGGGGAGAAAGGGGAGATATTTATGGGTAAGAAAGATTTTCTAATTTTATCACTGATAATAATTATTATTCTTTTAATCATCTATAGATAGTAAAATACCCTATTACAACTGTGTAATTGGGGTATTTTACCACAAACATTTTTTGAGGAAAATACCCAAAAGCAGACTAGGTAATTCCTCTTTTTTATAATATGTAAATTCTCTTTACATATTCATATTATCATAAATAATTAAAATTAGCAAGAGAGATGATTTTATGACTTTGACAATAGATAATGAAAATTATAATTTAGAGATAGTTAAGAAAAGTACTACTAAGAATATTTATATTAGAGTTAAAGATGACCTTACTATCTATGTGACTTGTAATACATTAACTTCTAATAGAAAAGTAATGGCTGTAATAGAAGACAATTATGATGCTATTAGGAAAATGATAAAGAAAGTTAAAGAAAAGAGAAAATTTAATAGTGAATTTTACTATTTAGGTAAAAAATATGATATTATATATACTGAAAACTGTGATATAAAACTTGGAGTAAATAAAGTTTTTGTTAGAAAAGATTTTGATTTGGATAAATGGAAGAAGAAAGAGGCACTTCGTATTTTTAGTGAACATCTGGAAGAATGTTATAATAACTTTACAAGATGTATTCCTCAGCCTAAACTTAGACTTAGAAAGATGACTACTAGATGGGGAGTATGTAATATTAGAACTCATGTTATAACATTAAATACAGAACTAATTACTAAAGATATAGGATGTCTTGACTATGTTATTTATCATGAGTTGAGTCATTTAATAGAAGCGAATCATTCTAAGAAGTTTTGGGCTATTGTAGAAGAAAACTGTCCTGATTATAAGAAATGGAGAAAATTGACTAATAAATATGGAAGTGAGGAGTAGTATGGTTATAACTAGTTTAGATAATGAAAAGGTTAAGTACTATTATAAATTGCAAAAGAAAAAATATCGTGATATTAATAATGAATTTGTAGTTGAGGGTGAACATTTAGTACTTGAAGCTTTTAAAACAGGTGTTTTAAAAGAGGTGTTGTTAGAAGAAGGAGAAGTACTTCCTATAGATGTAGAACAAATAGAAGTTACTAAGGAAGTATTAAAAAAAATAAGTACTTTATCTAGTCCTCCGAAAATGATTGGTTTATGTGAGAAAAAAATAGAAACAACTATTGGTAAAAGAATTCTTGTAGTTGATGAGATTCAAGATCCTGGTAATTTGGGAACAATTATTAGAAGTGCAGTTGCTTTTAATATAGATACTATTGTAATAGGTGATAATACTGTAGATGTTTATTCTCCTAAAGTAATTAGATCAACGCAGGGGATGTTATTTCATGTTCCTATAGTTTTTTATTCAATAGATAAATTAATTCCTATTTTAAAGAAATTAAAAATCCCTGTCCTTGCAACTAATGTTAAATATGGTGAAGAAGTTAAAAATCTTACTAGAGATGAAAAACAAGCATTCGCTTTAATCGTTGGTAATGAAGGTAATGGTGTTAATCCTAAGTATTTAGAGTTAAGTGATAAATTCATCTATATACCTATGAATGATGTAGTAGAAAGCTTAAATGTTGCGATTGCTACTTCTATAATACTTTATGAAATGGATGATATTGATGACTAAATTATATATAGGTAAAATAGTTAATACTCATGGTATTAAAGGTGAACTTAGGATAAAAGATGATTTAACTCTTAGTCAGAAAAAAGAAATATTTAAAGTAGGAAGTAATTTAATTATTGATGATAAACATTATAAGATAACTAGTTATAGAACTCATAAAGATTATGATATGGTTACATTTCTTGGTTTTAATAATATAAATGAAGTATTATTCTTGAAGGGTAAGAAAGTTTATAAATCTAGCGATGAAATTAATCTTGGTGATGAAGATATTTTAGATAGTGAGCTTGTTACTTATAAAGTTAAAACTACTGATGATTTAGAAGGAGAAATTATTTCAGTAGAAGAGACTGGTAATAATTATAAAATACTTAGATTATTAATAGGTAGTGAGCAAGTATTAGTTCCTTATCATAAAGACTTTGTAACTATAAATAGTAAAGATAAAGAAATCTTAGTAAAGATTCCTTAGGAGGACGTTATGAAAATAGATATTTTAACCTTATTTCCAGAAATGTTTAAAGGGGTGTTTGATGAATCTATTATTAAAAGAGCGCTTGATAAGAAAATAATAGAAATTGATATTCATAATATTAGAGATTATAGTAAAGATCCTCATAAAAAGGTTGATGATACTCCTTATGGGGGAGGACCTGGAATGGTACTTATGTGTCAACCTATATTTGATGCTGTTAAAGATTTAAGAACTAGTGAATCTAAAGTAATATTATTAACACCAAGTGGTGCTTTATATAATCAGAAACAAGCCTTTTTATTTAGTAAAGAAAAACATTTAATTATAATTTGTGGTCACTATGAAGGATTTGATGAGAGAATTAAAACGATATGTGATTATGAAATATCTATAGGTGATTATGTTTTAACAGGTGGAGAAATACCTGCTATGATATTAGTTGATTCAATAACAAGACTAATAGATGGAACAATAAAAGAAGAAAGCTATTTAAATGAATCATTTACTAATAATTTGCTTGATTATCCTAATTATACAAAGCCACGTGTTTTTGAAGGTTTAGAGGTTCCAGAAGTATTAGTTAGTGGAGATCATGAAAAAATATCTAAATGGAGATTAGATAAGCAGATAGAACTTACTAAATTAAATAGACCTCTTCTATTAAAAGGAGATGAAAGTGATGACTAATTATATTGTTATTAAGAAAAGTTATAGTTATTTAGGGGAACTTTCTTTAGGAAAACCTTTAAAAATAAGTAAGAATGAAATTATAAATATTTATGATTTAACTATGCAAAAGATATTTATAACTAATAAAGTATATAAAAAATACTTAAAGTTACTTAAATTAGTTAATTTCTATTTAAATAGTGAAGATGATACAGGTACAGCTTATCATGAGGCTTTAAATGAGATAGAGAAATTTAGACAACTTGTTAAAAATAAATATCGGGCTTATCTATTAGAAAAAGAATTAAAAGAAATGTCTTTGGAACTAAGTAAGAAAGTTAAAATAGCTAAAGATAAGTTAGTATATTTAAATGTTATGAATATGGAATATACTAATGAAAATAGAAGGAGTAGATAATACTTTACTAAAATAAAATTTTATGATACTATAACTTCGTTATTGAAGGGGGCATTTATATGTTATTAATACCAGAACAAGTAAAAACTTTAAGAGATGAAATAAATCGTCTTGAAGATAAAAAAATTGAAATTGAAAATTATTTTAAAGAATGTGAGAAATCAACATTAGATTCTGGCTTTGTAAAATATAGTGATACTACTTTAGAAGTTAACGAGTATAATGCTGTATGTAAAAAATTGGATTCTTATAAAAGAGCTTTGGTTGAAAATGAATTTACTGATTTAAAAGAATCTACAACTATAGATTGTGGTAGTAGTTTTATAATTTTATATGATGATACTAAAGAAGAAGAAACATATACTTTGGTACAGAATATGATTGGTCTTACTAGGAATAATGTAGGTAAAGATAAAAATTATATTTCTTTTGATACTTATCTTGGTAAGGCAATTATTGGTAAGACAAAAGATGACTTTTTTTCTTATACCTTTTCTTTAAAAGGAAGAAGGGATTCAATTACTATTACAGGAAAGATAATTGATATTTTAAAAAAATCTGATGATAATGTTCATTTTATAATGTCTAAATCTAAGTCTCTTATAATTGCTAAGAAGAGTGAAAGAAATCTAAGTTTAGCTCATAAAGAAGATAATGATAAGGAACTTTTAAAACTAAAAGAAATTACGTTAAGTCAGTTTGAATTGTTAAAAGAAGAGCAAGCAAGATTATCTTATATTTTAGGAAAGTTAAAAAAATATGAAAATAAAATAATGTTAGATTCTGTAATTAGTTTAGAAAAATCTGATGGTACGATAAAAAAATATAGGATTGTAGATAAAGACGTAATAGATGTTAAGGAAGAAATAAATATAAATAGTGTTATAGCATCAAGGATTATTGCTAAAAATATTGGAGATTCTATAAAAGAAAAATATACTTATAAAGAAGATGGTAAGATTAAAGGCGCTACTTATAGTGGTAGGCTTGTTAAAATAGATAATAGTAAAGTCAAAGAAGAAGGGACTGTATATTCTAGTATTTGGTCTATTTATTCTAGATTAGGAATTGTTAATAAATTACTTAGAGAATCTAAAATAGTAGAGACACCTTGTGAAGATGTTATAGGAATTGGTAGTAAAGTTAGTATTATAACTTATGAAAATGCTAGTGTTCAAAATAGAAGAGTTGAGATTATTAATCAAGCAGTTTCTACGGAACTTAATACGGATTATGTTGAAGTGATAAGTCCTTTGGGTCAAGAAATTATTGGACTTAGAAATAATCAAACATTTGAATATAATTATTTCTCTAAACTAGAGAATAAAGTATTACATGGTACTGGTATAGTTTATGATATTAATAATAATATGCAGGAATATCTTGCTAAAGATCCACTTACATATCAAAAGAAAAAAAGAGGTTAAGCTTCTTTTTCTATGGGAGGAAGTTATGAAAATAGAATATGAATTACTTAAAACTGAAAAAAATAGTAAAGCAAGACTTGGTAAAATAAAAACAAATTATGGTACTGTTTTAACACCTATGTTTATGCCAGTTGGGACGAAAGCGACAGTTAAAGGGTTGTCAGTAGAAGAAGTAAAAGAAACAGGAGCAGGTATTATTCTTGCTAATACCTATCACTTGTGGTTAAGGCCTGGAGAAGATTTAATAGAAAAAGCAGGTGGACTTCATAAGTTTATGAATTATGATGGACCTATCTTAACAGATAGTGGTGGTTTTCAAGTGTTTTCTTTAGTTAAGTCTAAAAAGAAAGATATAACTGAAGAAGGAGTACACTTTAAAAGTCATATTGATGGTAAAGACTTATTTTTAACTCCAGAAAAATCAATTCAAATTCAAAATAAATTAGATAGTGATATAGCGATGTCTTTTGATGAGTGTCCACCAGCGACAGCAAGTTATGAGTATTTGAAAAATAGTGTGGAAAGGACTATTAGATGGGCTAAAAGAGGAAAAGATGTTCATAATAATCCTAATCAAGCTTTGTTTGGAATTGTTCAGGGTGGTGTTTATCCAGATTTAAGACGATATTCAGCAGAAGAGACGGTTAAATTAGATTTTGACGGGTTTAGTATTGGTGGAGTTGCTAATGATAATGAATCTAAAGAGGATATGTATAAAGAAATAGATTATTCAATTCCTTATTTACCAAAAGATAAAGTTAGATATTTAATGGGAGTAGGAGATCCTATTGATATTATTGAAGGAGTAATTAGAGGGGTTGATATCTTCGATTGCGTTTTGCCTACTAGAATAGCAAGGCATGGACAGGCTTTTACAAGATATGGTAAGATTAATTTAAATAATGCTAAATATAAGGAAGATTTTACTAGTATTGATAATACTTGTGATTGTTATACTTGTAAGAATTATACTAAAGCTTATATTAGACACTTGTTAAATAGTAAAGAAATGTTGGGGGGAAGACTTCTTTCTATTCATAATATTAGATTTTTAATTAGATTAACAGAAGAGTTGAGGGAAGCGATTAAAGAAGATAGGATATTAGAATATAAAGAAGAATTTATAAAAAATTATAAATAAAGAAAAAAGTATAAATTTTGTAAATTGATTATGTTTTAGAGTATGGATTTTGAAAATTCGCCTAGAGAAAATTTAAAATCTGAGCTCTTTTTTTGATGAATTTTAAATTTTCCTTTTTTGCATTAATTATCTTCATGTGTTAGAGTGTAATCACTTTCTAGAAAGCATTTAATTAAGAAAGGAGAAATTAGAATGTACACTGGTTATAGTGAAGAACAATTAATGAATATAATTGATTGGAAGAAAGCTACTTTATTAAGAGATGAATTAAAAAGAAAAGGAGAGGTATTGCCAGCGACTAAAGATGTTGTCTTTAAAAATGTAATGATGAATAGTAAAATATTCTTAAGTATAATTTTAGAATATTTTTTAGGAATTGATAAAAAAATAATCATAGAAAATATGCGACTTGAAAATACAGAATTACCTGTTAGTAATGCTAAAGAACAAAGGAAAATTACTGATATAATAGTAAGAGTAGGAAGAAATGTTTTGAATCTTGAGATGAATGCTAAAAATTATTCTGGCTTAGTTAATAGAAATGTAAAATATATAACAAAAACTTTTAGTGAGATGTCTTTTAGCGGAGAAGATTATGATGATGTGAATATCGCAATACAAATAAATTTTGATTTAGACTGGCAGTATGATGATAGAGAAATGATAAAGTTTGTGTTGATGGATCCTGTTAATAATATAGTTTTAACTGAAAGCTTACAAATATATAACATTAATCTTTTAAAATTTCATGAAAAATATTATAATAATATTGAGTTAAGTGAGTTTGAAAGGGCGGTAACTTTACTAACTTTAAATAAAAAGAAAGATTTAGAGAAGATTAGTGAAGGAGTTGATGGCTTGATGGAAGCAAAAGAAGAAATTAAAAAACTGTCAGAAAATATAGGGGTAATAGGAGTTTATGATTATGAACAACAAAAAGAATGGGAATGGAAACAAATAGCTAAAGATTCTGTTAAAGAAGAGTTAGAAGAGATTAAAGAAGGTAAAAAGTTTATTGAAAAAGAGAAAAGATCTCTTGAAGAAGGACAGAAATCTCTTGAGGAAGGCAAAAAATCTCTTGAGGAAGGCAAAAAATCTCTTGAAAAAGAGAAAAAATGTCTTGCTAAGAGAATGTTAGATATGAATTTATCTATTTCTGATATTATTAAAACAACGGGATTATCTAAAAAAGAAATACAAGAGTTAAAAAAATCTTAAAAATATGATAATATAGTAACTGATGTTACTATATTATTTTTAAGCAGGTGATAAAAGTGAAACAAGATAATATTCGTAATTTTTCCATAATTGCTCATATAGATCATGGTAAAAGTACTTTGGCAGATAGAATTTTAGAAGAAACTAAAGCAGTTACAGAAAGAGAAATGAAAGATCAATTATTAGATTCTATGGATATAGAAAGAGAACGGGGGATTACTATTAAACTTAATGCTGTATCTATTAACTATACATATAATAACGAAACATACTTATTAAACTTAATAGATACTCCAGGTCATGTTGATTTTTCATATGAAGTTAATCGTTCTCTTGCTTCTTGTGAAGGGGCTATTTTAGTAGTAGATGCAACGCAGGGGATAGAGGCGCAAACACTTGCAAACCTTTATCTTGCTCTTGATAACAATTTATCTATTATTCCAGTTATTAATAAAATAGATTTACCTAGCGCTGATATTCCTAAAGTTAAAGAAGAACTTACCAATTTAGGGTTTAGTGAAGAAGAAATCATCTTAACTAGTGCGAAAACAGGTGAGGGAATAAAAGAATTATTAAATGCTATTATTATAAAAATACCTGCACCTACAGGTGAAGTTAATAAGCCTTTACAAGGATTAATCTTTGATAGTATTTATGACTCTTATCGTGGTGTTTTAACAGCAGTTCGTGTATTTAATGGTAGCGTTAAGAAAGGTGATACTATTTATATGCTAGAAAGCAAAGCAAGTTATGAAGTGTTATCGATATTAAAAAATACCCCTAAAGAAGTAGAAGTTAACTCTTTAAATACAGGAGAAGTAGGTTATATCTATGCTTCTATTAAAAGTATTAGTGATGTTCATGTAGGTGATACTATTACTTTAAATAATGTTAAAGATAAAGTTGAAGCACTACCAGGATATAAGAAACTTAAAAGTGTTGTATATTGTGGACTTTATCCGATTGAAACAAATCAGTTTGAGGAATTAAGAGAAGCTTTAGCAAAATTAAAATTAAATGATGCAGCTTTAGTCTTTGAACCTGAAACATCAATTGCTTTAGGTTTTGGCTTTAGAACTGGTTTCTTAGGACTGTTACATATGGAAGTAACTATAGAGCGGATAAAGAGAGAATTTAACATAGATATTGTAGCAACTACACCTTCTGTTATTTATGAGGTAACTCTTACTGATGGAAGTATATTACAAGTAGATGCACCTAATAAAATGCCTCCTAAAGTAAAGATAAAAGATATAAAAGAGCCTTTTGTTAAGACTTCTATTTATACACCAAAAGATTATATTGGACCTTTAATGGAACTATGTCAAGATAAAAGAGGGACTTTTATTAATATGAATTATTTGGATGATACAAGAGTATGTCTTATTTATAAATTGCCTTTATCTGAAATAGTATATGACTTCTTTGATAAGTTAAAATCAATTACTAAAGGCTATGCCTCATTTGACTATGAAGTGATAGGTTATGAGTCAAGTGATTTGGTGAAACTAGATATTATGTTAAATGGTGAGATAGTTGATGCTCTTAGTATTATAGTTCATAAAGATTTTGCTTACAATAGAGGTAAGTTAATAGTACATAGACTAAAAGAAGTAATACCTAGACAATTATTTGAAGTACCAGTTCAAGCATCAATTGGTAATAAAGTAATAGCAAGGACTGATATAAAAGCCTTAAGAAAAGATGTTCTTGCTAAATGTTATGGTGGAGATATTACTCGTAAGAAGAAACTTTTAGAAAAACAAAAAGAAGGTAAAAAGAAAATGAAACAGATTGGTAGTGTAGAAGTTCCTGCTGATGCTTTTTTGGCTATTTTAAGTACTAAAGAAAATTAGAGTTGTAATATACTCTATTTTTTGTTAGAATCTTCTAGGAGTGTGATTTAATGAGTGAATTAATGCAAATATTAGGGCTATTTTTAGAAGGGTTAATTTCCTTTTTTTCTCCATGTGTTATTCCTTTAATACCTTTATATATGGGATATCTTGCTACTAATGCCAAAGAAGTAGATGAAAAAGGGAATATTACTTATAAAAAGAAAATAGTTTTAATCTATACCTTATTCTTTATTCTAGGTATTTCTATGTCTTTCTTTATATTAGGACTATCTTTTACAGGGCTTGGGCTATTCTTTAAAGACAATAGAAAAATATTCTTAGAAGTAGGTGGTATTATAATAGTAATACTAGGACTATTTCAACTAGGGATATTAAAAGTAGATTTTCTAAATAAAGAAAAGAAAGTAAAGATTAACTTTAATCCTAATAAAATGACTAAGAAAACAGCTTTTCTCATGGGATTTTTATTTTCTTTTGCTTGGACTCCTTGTGTGGGACCAGCTTTATCATCAACACTAATTATGGCAAGTACTGCTAGTACAGCTTTAATAGGAAATCTTTTTGTCTTAGTTTATGCAATAGGATTTTTACTTCCATTTATAATATTGGGACTATTTACTACTAAAGTTTTAAATATAATTAAAAGAAAACAGAATATTTTAAATTATGTTGTTAAAATTGGGGCTTTAATCATTATAATTATGGGAGGATTTGTCTTTTATACAGGATTTACTATGGAAGTTGTTAAAGATGATGATAATACTATTAAGGCTTCAAAAGTAGAACTGGGTACACCTATTAACTTTACTTTAAAAGATCAATTTAATAAAACGCATACTTTAGATGATTATATTGGTAAAACTATTGTCTTACATTTTTATGCAATTGATTGTTTTTCTTGTTTAGATGAGCTTCCTAATATAGAGAAAATATACAATGACTATAATCAAAATAAAGATGATGTTATTATTCTTTCTATTGCTAATACTTCTCGTAATCCTAAAAAAGATATAATAGATTTTTTAAAAGAAAATAATTATACATTTACTTCATTAATGGCTAAGAATAAATTATTTAATAAATATTATGTAACAACATATCCTAATACTTATATAATTAATTCTGATGGTAATATTGCTTTTACTAGTTTTGGTAGTTTATCATATGATAGATTGAAAGAAGAAATAGAAAAAGTAAGAAATTAAGCTCTTTAAAAAAGAAGAATTTTCCGTTATACTAATTATAGAGGGATTGTAATGAATAGTAGAATTGAATTAAATAAAGATAAACAAATAGATATAGATAAAGAAAAACAGATGAATGCTATAAAAAAAGTAATTAAAAAAATAGTCTTTGCTATTTTAATTATCTTTTTACTAGCTTTTTTTACGTTTTTTTACATTACAAAGATTGGTACTACTAGTATAATTGTCAATGAAGAAATAATAAGCAGTAGTAAGATACCAGAATCATTTTCGGGATTTAAAATTATTCAGTTTGGTGATATTCATTATGATAATTATGACTTGTTAAAAGATACTATTAATACTATTAATAAGAGAAATCCTGATATTGTATTGTTTACTGGTGATTTATTAAAAGATGATAATTTAACTACTAAGAAAAGAAAAAATTTAGTTGGAGAGTTAAAAAAATTAAATGCTCCTTTAAAGTATGCTGTTTTAGGGGAGGCTGATAATGATGAAGCATTATCTATTCTACTTGATTGTGGCTTTGTTATATTAGATAATAATAATGACTATATTTATAATGGCAATAATGAATCTATTATGTTAGTAGGGTTAAATACTAATAATGAAGTTATTAATTATCAAGAAGCTTTTACTAATTATAATGCTAATACTTATACAATTACTATGTTTCATAAACCAGATTATATAGATGAGTTTATTAGTAGTTATTCTATAGATTTAGCTTTAGCAGGACATTCACATTTAGGTGAGATTAGGATACCTTATTTATTAAATCTTGCTAATAAAGATTATGCTTCTAAATATATAAATTCATATTATGAAGTTAATAGTACTAAATTTTATATAACATCAGGAATAGGTACAGATACATATGATGTAAGGATTAATGCTAGGCCTTCTATTAATTTCTTTAGACTTAGGAAAACAACTTAGTAAAGAAGTTTTCTTTTTTCTTTTCTTCTTTTAAATATAGGGGAACTTTTTTTAATACTTTGTTGTTTAAACTTATTTTTATATTACCAACTTTACCTTTAGTTAGAGAATCATCTATACTAGCGAGAACTTTGATATTATCTTTTTCTTTATCGGTTAAAGGATAAGAAAAAGAATTTTTTATATAATACTTATTATCATCAATAATAAGATCAAAATCATTTTTATCAAGGATATTATAATTATAGTAGTTATCAAAAGCATATTCAGCTAGGTTTTCATGATTATTGTATTCATCATTGTCATATAGGCTAACAACAGTAATTTTTAAGTTTCCTTTTTCATGAGTAGTAACTAAAGTTTTACCAGCACTAGGTGTGTAACCATTTTTACCTCCTGTACAATATTTATAATCACCTAATAGTTTCATTCTATTATACCAAAGATAACTTTTATTATCAGTTTTAACTCTATATTCTTCTGTTCCAATTATCTTTCTATAAGTTTTATTTTTATAAGCATATCTTGATAATTTAGCCATATCTCTTGCTGTAGAGTAGTTTTTAGTTTCTTCATCTAGACCATGAGGGTTACTAAAAGTAGTATTAGTCATACCTATTTCTTTAGCTTTTTCATTCATTAGTTCAACAAATTTTTCTTCTGTACCTGCTATTTCTTTAGCGATTACAACTGATGCATCATTACCACTTCTAAGCATAAGACCATAAAGTAAATCTCTTAGTTTCATCTTTTCTCCTACTTCTAGATAAATACTAGTACCATACATTTTTAATATTTCATCACTAGCTTCTACTTCCTTATCTAAATCTCCTTCTTCGATGGCAATAATACAAGTCATTATCTTAGTAATGGATGCAATTAACTTTTCTTCATCAGCATTATTTTCATATAAGACTCTACCACTATCTAAATCCATAACAATACTACTTTTGGCAGTATCTTCTGCACTTACAGATATAGGAATTAAAAAAAGAATAATTAAAACTAATATTTTTTTCAATTTAACTTCACCTAATAAAATCTATTCTAAAAAAATAAAAGTATAACTTTCTTATAAATTTTAATATATAAGTATAAAGCTTTTTATTAAAGATAAGTGTATATTTTTTTCTTTGAAAACTGTATATTCCTTTTCTTGAAAAATGTATATTGTAATTTGACAACCACTAAAATTCATTTTATAATAATCTTAATAGGAAAGGTGATAATATGAGTTTAACTAAAAAAAATTATAAAGAAAGACTAGTGGATGATAAAATAACTAAATATTTAAAAGTTTTTGGGGCAATTTCTATTGAAGGGCCTAAATGGTGTGGTAAAACTTGGACTTCTCTTAATCATGCAAATAGTGTTGTATATATGACAGAAAAGGATAAAAAAGATTTAGCATATGCCAATCCAAAATATATATTTAATGATGAGAGACCTCAATTAATTGACGAGTGGCAGACTGTGCCTAGTATTTGGGATGCAGTAAGACATGAATGCGATATGGATCATGATAAGGGAAAATTTATTTTGACTGGTTCCACAACTCTTACTAAGGAAGAAATAGAAGAGGAAGTTTTTCATTCAGGAGTAGGAAGAATAGCGACTATAAAGATGTATCCTATGAGTCTTTATGAGTTAGGAAAGTCTAGTGGAGAGATAAGTCTTTTAGATATGCTTGGTAATAAAGATGTTGGGAAAGCGGTTAAAAAGTATGAGCTAGATGAGATAGCAGAGTTAATAATTAGAGGAGGATGGCCAGAAAATATCAATGTAGATAAAGAAAATATAAGTTTAATACCAAGTAATTATATTGAAACAATTATAAATAAAGATATACATGAAAGGAAAGATCATAAAAGAGACTCTAATAGGATGAGAATGATTTTAAAATCTTTGGCTAGAAATGAATCATCACCTATAGGCTATGATACAATTGTAAAAGATATAGATGAATATGAAACTGAAAATGATTTGGTAGAAAGTAGAATTACAGTAAAAGATTATATTAAAGTGTTAGATTCTTTGTATTTAACTGCTAATCAAGAAGCTTTTAGTATTAATTATAGATCATCTAAAAGAATTGGTAAGTCTTCTAAAAGGCATTTAACGGATCCATCATTATCTTGTGCACTGTTAGACTTATCTATAGATAAATTGATGCATGATTTTAACACTTTTGGTTTAATGTTTGAAGCTTTAGTAGAAAGAGATTTGAGAATATATATGGATTATTTAGATGGACATTTATATCATTTTCGAGATAATGCAAGTGGTGATGAGGTTGATGCTATATTGGAATTTAAAAATGGTGAATATGCTGCAATAGAGATAAAATTGAATTATAGAAGTATAGAGGAAGCTAAGAAAAGTTTATTAAGATTTTATGATAATGTATCAAAAAAACCTAAATTCATGTGCATAATAGTTGGTAATTATAGTGCAATAGTTAAAGATGAAGACACTGGTATTTACATTATTCCTATAACTGTTTTAAAACCATAATGTAAAGAAATATATCTTTTGAAAATATTTCTTGCCTTTTTCTTATTAATAAGACATACTATAAATAGGAAGGAGGAAATATGAGAGGTGTAAAATTATTTGCATGTTTAGCTGTTGGTATTTTATTTTTAACAGGTTGTGGAGGAGAGAGAACCTTAACTTGTACAAATAGTGAAGAACAAAACGGTATTAATATTGATCAAAAAATTACTATGACTTTTAAAGAAGATAAAGTTACTGATGTAAAAATGAGTATTGATAGTAAAGCGGCTAGTGAAGTCTTTGAAAATAATTGGGATGTTTTTGCTGCTATGATGGATCAACAATTTGAAGAGAAAAATGAAGATGGAGTTAGTCTTAAAACTAATAATGATGCTGATAATCATACTTATAGAGTAGATCTTACTGTTGATTTAGAGAAAGCAACTGATGATGCTTTAGCTGAATATGGTCTTGATGGAATTACTGATGCAAATGCGACTTATGAAGATACTAAGAAAGATGCTGAAGATGCAGGATATACTTGTAAATAGTCTAAGAACTTTAAAAAAGTTCTTTTTCTTTTTCCTCTTTTGTGTTATAGTTATTTTATAAGAATAGGAGGAGTTTATAATGACAAAAGGGAGTGCTAGAAAAGAAGTAATAAAAAATGAGGAAGTTCCTAGTTATGTATATATACTATTATTGACAGCTGTGGCAATACTTGGTTGGGTACTTGGTAAATTTGATTTTAGTATAGGTAAAGCTAGTTTAACTTTTGCTATCTTTGTTTATCCATTTAGGTATTTTATCGCTAATATTATTACGAAAAAATATGGCTATAAAGAGACTATGAATGGTATTAGTTATTCTGCTTGTTTAATGTTATTATTTATTATTGTTGTTAGTTTACTTGGACAACATGATATAGATTATATCCCTGTAACAGGAGAAATATTTGCATACTTAGTTAGTCAAATGATTAACTTAACTATTTATTATTATTTGTATATGAATACAAATAATAATAAATTACCTATACTTGCTACTTATATATTTGCTATGTTAGTTGATAATTTAATTAGTATGTTATTTATAAGTAGAATGATTATGGTAGAAGCTTTCTGGAGAACATATTTTGTTACTATATTAATAGAGGCAATTATATCTATTATATTAATTAATTTTGATGATAAGAAAGTATTACCTGCTACTAATAGACGTAAAAGAAAGAGAAAATAATGAAGAAAGGCTTTACACTAATAGAGTTGCTTGTTACTATTATAATACTTGGTATATTAGTATCAGCTGTGTTAATTAGTGCTAATAAATTAATTACAGCTAGTAATAGAGAGTATTATAATACTAGTGAAAAAATGATGATACTAGCTAGTAAAGATTATTTTGCAGATTATAGAAGTTATTTACCTAAAGAAATAGGTAAAAATACTAGAGTATTACTTAGTGCATTAGTTTTAGAAGATTATATTGACATGATTATAGATGTTAATGGTAATGATTGTGATGATAAGAAAAGTTATGTAGAAGTAGAGAAGACTAGTAATAGTGAATATTTATATAAAGCACATTTAGTGTGTGATAAAAGTAATTATGAAACAGAGGATGGGGAGTAGTTATGGATAAGACTAAGAAGAAGTATGTTATATTAGTTGTAGTTACAATAGTTATAAGTATAGTAGCACTATTTGGAGCTAGTTATGCATTATTAACTATGACTTTAGAAGGAGATAAGAAGATTACTTTAACAGCAGGTATATTAAAAGTAGATTTTACTGATGGTAATTACATTAATTTAGATAATGCGGCGCCTGTTAGTGATGTTAAAGGACAGAAGATGACTCCTTATACTTTTACAATAACTAATACTGGTAATATTAATGCTTATTATCATGTATCATTAGAGGAAGAAGCTACTAATACTTTAACAAATAACTATTTAAAGATGAGACTTACAAATGATCAAGGATATGATAGTGGAGTAGTTAAAGTAAGTGATTTAGGTAGTGGTAATTTTGAAATAAAAGGAGAAGAGACTTTAGAGCCAAGTGATACAGTTACATATACACTATGGATGTGGCTTAGTGAGGATGCTGATAATAATGCTCAAGGGAAAGAATATAAGAGTAAGATAGTTGTTACAAGTTATGATAGAGCACAACCAGTAACAACTGCAGTAGATACATTACTTGCAAAAGTAAATCCAGAAGATTTAGATTATAATAGTGCAACTGATGCCCAAAAGAAAGAGATGTGGACTTTTAGTCATCCTGCAACTGAACAAACAGAAGCTCTAACAGATTATAGATATATAGGAGTTGATCCTAATAATTATGTAACCTTTAATGATGAGTTATGGAGAATTATAGGAGTATTTACCGTAGATAATGGAACGGGTAAAAAAGAACAAAGACTTAAACTAATAAGAAATGAGTCTATTGGTAATTACCCTTGGGATAATAAGCCTAGTGGAACAGGTTCATCTGATAGCTCTTATGGAAGCAATGAATGGACTGATGCAAGACTTAATTACTTATTAAACGAAGGACATGAAAGTGAAAGCGTTGGTGGAAGTTTATATTGGAATAGTAAAAGTGGAACATGTTATAGTGGTTCTAATAATGAAACAACAAGCTGTGATTTTTCATCTATAGGTTTGAAGGAAGAAGCAAGAAGTATGATAGGTGATACTGTCTGGTATTTAGGTGGTACATCAGATTATAATAGTGCTAGCAATGGATTAGCAAGCCACTTCTATTCATATGAAAGAGGAACAACAGTATATAGTGGAAGAAGTACAAGTTGGACTGGAAAAGTAGGCTTAATGTATCCAAGTGATTATGGATATGCGACAAGTGGAGGAACAACAACTGATAGAAATTCTTGTTTAAATAAAGAATTATATAATTGGGAAAGTGTAAGTGACTGTTATAATAATGACTGGATATTTAACTCAGCACGTCAATGGGCAATCACTCCCCTCGCCTCTGGTTCTGGCAATGTGTTTTATCTGTCTCATGCAGGATATATCAACCACAATACTACGCGCAATAATACTAATTATGGGGTCCGCCCAGTCGTCTTTCTAAAATCTAGTATCAAGATTGTTGACGGTGATGGAAGTAGTAGTAATCCATACATATTGCCTGAGTAACGGACAGTTTTAGTTAAGGCATTGAAAAATAAGGAAAAAGTATATATAAAAGTACGACCAATAGTGTAT
>CALVQY010000031.1 GCA_944358355.1 uncultured Bacilli bacterium
ATGCAAATTTATTTTTGTATAACTAGTGATACATCTTTAAAGTAATAATTTAATATCTGTTTATAGTTATAACCTAATTCTGCTAGATTATCTGCTCCTATAATACTTAGACCTAGGCCACTTCCTATTCCTCTTGTTATGAAAGTAAGATAGTCTTTCTTAATAATTATAGTAATATCTGTAGAGGGTAAATCTAGAATTACAGCTAGAGTTCTGGCATCTATTTTTCTTTCTCCTAAATCTAGTTCTTTTATTCTATTAGAGTTACTTATACTTGTAATCTTGATGTTAAAATTATTACTCTTTAGATTTAATTTTTCTTTAAACTCTTCAATACTATAATTTTTTCTCTGTAAGTAATTAGGATAAGCTAAATCCCACAGACTTTCTTTTTTTACTGTGTAAGGGATACTTTTATCTTCTTCTGTAAAGCCATTACTAACTAAGTGGGTAAAACATCTAATTGGCTTGTCATCATTAATTAAATATTCTCCATTAGTTTCATCTATTACTTTGTTAAATATAGTAAATTTAGACTTGTATGTTTCTGGATAAGTAACCTTATAGTAATTATAGTTATGATAAGATAAAGATATTTTTTTTAAATCTAAATAATTAAATTTATCTAAATTATATATTATTTCACTTCTATATAATACTGTTATTGCTTTTAGTGTTTCTTCATTTAGAGTTAAATTAATATTACTGAATAAAAGACTTAAAAGTATATTTTTTAAAGTCGTTTTTTCTTCTGTGTTAAGAGTAATTAAATAGTTATTTAAATAAGCTTTATTTTTATTAATATTTATTATTTTTGTCGTTATGCCATTTATAACATAAACTATTTTATTTCCTTTAAATTCGATGTTATGAGTAGTTAAATAATTAATAGCTTTTCTTTCTAAATCCTCTTCATTATCATTATTTTTAAAATCATTTCCAAATTCATAGTTAATATTTAAATATAAATAAAGTATCTCATCATTATTAGTTTTAATAATTTTATAATTTTCTAACATATTATCACCTATTTATATAGTGATAAGTTAGATGCAATTTTATACTTAATATTCAAAATATTTTAAAATATTTTTGTTGTTACAATTTTTTCCTGTTAAATAAGAATAATTTTTAAATACAGTTTTTAAGTTTATTTTTCTTGTTCCTTTTAAATAACTATTAACATCAGTAATAATCTTTTTAGCATCTTTTAAAGCGATAGAATATAATTCAATGAAAGATTCATTATGCTTTTCTCTTTTTATGCTTGGATGAGTCCAGGTAGTATGATTAGTATTTAAATAATTAAATTCATCTTTTAGATTAGTATGATATGATATAGCTTGAAATTTAAAAGTTTTTGGAGAAGTAAATTTATCAATAGTCTTATAACAAAACATTTTAAGACCATATTTATCATATCTTAAATATTTTAAAGACTTGTACATATCTTTTAAAGATTTGTAATAATATTTTGAAAAGTCATTAAAGTTAAAAGTTTCTTTAAAAGCATAATCGATTACTTCAATTAATTCTTTGGAAAAGGGAGTTAAATCAAAAGTAAAATCATAAAACTTAAAATTATAGGGAGTAATATTTTCTTTTTGTTTAATCATGTAATTGTCTAGAAAATTCTCCATATATTCATGTTTATTTCTATATTTGTAAGTACTTGGGTCTTCTTCTTTGAATTCTCCTGTTTTATAAACTACATATGGGTGAATTTTAGAGTCTAAAACATAGTGGGAGATAAAACCATAGAGGAAAGCCATTATTTCGCTATTTTGATAATAATTATTATACTTTATATAATTAATTAAATTAATGAAAAATTCTTGGGATTTGTTTTTATGAAAATATCCTTGAAATTCTCTTATCTTTTGGTCTTTTTTCTTTAATAAATTATAAAAAATAAATGGATCTGTACTTTGAGCGAACATTCGTAATTTTTGTTTATCATCCATTAATAATTTTTTTAGACCAATAGGGAGAATATCATATAAATCATTGGCAAAATAAGCATGAGTTACAGTTGCAGGCATATTTTAAAATCAATCCTTTCCATTAAATTACAGTATAACATAATTTTTCATGAAAAATTCATATTTTTTACATAATTTTTATGATATAATCTATTCTAGGTGAGGAAGAAGATGATAGACAAGCAGTTTAAGAACTTAGAAGAACAAATAGAAATACTTAAATATAAAGGCATGACTATTAATGATGAAGAGTATGCTAAAAAGATATTACTTAGAGAAAATTACTTCTTTTTATCAGGGTATAGATATCCTCTTATGAAAAGTATGACTGATAAACGTTTTTTAGAAGGGGTAACTTTTGAAGAAATGTATAGTTTGTTTTTGTTTGATCGGGCAATTAGAAATGTATTTTTTAAGTATTTACTTGTTATTGAAAATAATTTGAAATCTATATTTTCTTATCAATTATCTAAGAAATATGGTTATAAAGAAAAGTATTATTTGCGATCTAAAAACTTTACTAATGATAAAACTAAACAACGGCAGGTAAATGATTTAATTAGAAAGATGAAAAGGCAAATTAGAGTTAATGGAAGTCAGCATACAGCGACAGCACATTATATGTCTAATTATGGATATGTTCCTTTGTGGATATTGGTTAAAGTATTATCATTTGGAATAGTTGGAGAGCTTTTTTCAATTATGAAATATGATGATCAGGTAGCGATTTGTAAGATATATGATATTCCTGTAGATGAATTTAGCAATTATTTACCAATTCTTTCTAATTATAGAAATACTTGTGCACATGAGGATATTCTATATGAAAATAGAACTCAGAAGAAAATAAAGGGAACAATTTATCATAAATTATTAAATATAGAGAAGAATGAAGAAGGAGAGTATGTAAAAGGTACTAATGATTTGTTCTCTTTACTTATAATTATGAAAAGAATGTTAACTTATGATGAATTTAAAGATTTATGTTTAGAACTTGATAAGAGAATAGAAAATCTTGAGTATAATTTACATAGTATTAAAATAGAGAAAATACTAGATAGGATGGGATTTCCTAGTAATTATATGCAATTAGCGAATATTGAGAGGAGTGATGGTGATGAAGAATGAGCGTATTAAGGAAGCTGTTCTTATTATTGTATCTTTTGTAATTGGTGGTGTTTTAACTTTTGCTGTTTTAGGAGGAGAAGAATTTCTTAATAGAAATACAACAACTTCTTCTAGTGGGTTAACATGTAGTGCTGCTGATTGTACAAAAGTTGTTGTTGATGAATCTGGTATTAGTGAAGCTGTGGAAAAAGTTTATGATGGAGTTTTGATGGTTAGAAATTATCAAAATAATGAAGTAGCTTCAACAGGTACAGGTTTTGTCTATAAAATAGATGGTGATTATGCTTATGTTATGACTAATCAACATGTAGTAGATGGTGCTGATAGAGTTACATTAATTACTTCTAATGATGAAGAGATAGATGGAGAAGTATTAGGAGGGGATTCATATGTTGATATTGCTGTTATTAGGACAAAAAAGACAGATGGTTTAATAGCACTTCAACTTGGTAATAGTGAAAATGCTAAACTAGGTGATTTAGTCTTTACTATTGGTAATCCTTTAGGATATGAATATAGAGGAAGTGTAGCAACAGGTCATTTAGCTGGAAAAGATAGATTGGTTAGTGTTAGTACTGATAATTCTACTGTTGGTAGTGATTGGGTTATGAAAGTATTACAGACTGATGCTGCTATTAATCCTGGAAATAGTGGTGGACCTTTAATGAATGCTAATGGAGAAGTAATTGGTGTTATTTCTATGAAACTTGTACAAACTGAAGTAGAGGGTATGGGATTTGCTATTCCAATAGAATATATTAATAGTAAGATTGAGACTCTTGAAAAAGGTGAGAAAATTGAATGGCCACTTCTTGGTGTTTCTATGATTAATGTAAGCGATGCTAAGAACTCTTATAGATATAATTTTGATATTCCAAATGATATAGATAGTGGTGTAGTAGTTGCTGGTATTGAAAGTGGAAGTGGAGCTGCTTCTTCAGACTTAAAAGAAGGGGATATTATAACTAAAATAGATGGTGTTGAAGTAGAAGATTCTGCTTATTTAAGATATGAGCTTTACAAACATTCAGTTTGTGATACAATAGAGATAACTTATATTCGTGATGGAAAAGAACATACGACAAAAGTTGTATTAAGTAAAAGTAATAGTTAATAATTAATGGGAGTGCGGTTGAAATGATAAATAAGAATGAAGTTGTTGTTTATCTTGAAAACGATGGAAAATTAGTAAGATATGGTGTTAGTTATGATAAAACTAGGATAATGTCTTATATAAATAATAAAAAAGGGGCAAAATGGGAAGAGAAAAATATCTTCTCATGCCCTTTTTGTGTTTTTAATGATAAAAACGTTATTTTTTTATAATATAAGTGAGGGTGAAAGTTATGAAAGATATATTAGAAGATGTTAATAGATTAGATGAATCAGGTTATGATTTTTGCTATTTAGCGATGAAAAAAAACGATGAGCGATTAGCTTTATCTATTTTAAGTGATAAGAATTTTGATAGATATCATTTAAATGAAAATAAGACATTATTATCATGGGCTATTTATTTTGGGTGTGAAAATGTTGTAGATTTATTATTAGAAGATGAAAAAATGGTTCAATTAACAAACGAGGGGAATCCATATTATGTATTTAAGTATGCACTTACTAAAAATGATGGTTTTCTTCTTTATATGAATTTGTATAATAGAATTTTTGATAAATTATTAAGAACGGAAGAGATTGATTTTTCTAAAGCAGTAGATGCCTGTATGTATTTTATAAGTGATAGATGGTATAGAAAACGATTGTCTTTTATACCGGAAAATCCTAATTATATTCCTTTTTTGTCTTTCTATGATGAGGCGATTATGAAAATATTAGAACAGGAACGATTAGGTAAATGTGAAGTATTACCTAGTCAATACTTTGAATACAAGTCTCTTTTATATTATGTAGTAAAGTATGGAAGAGATGAGGAATTTGAAAAAATAATGAAAAGTGGAATTGATATTAATAAGCAATTTGCTCAAGATGAAATAAGTAATAAATTGTATTATGAAGACGATGGAACAAAAAGTAGAGATGAATGGTTAGTGGAGAACGCACTTACTGTTACTTTAGGTTGTGATGATGATACTCCTGTTGCTAATAAAATAGATTATAATAAATTTTATCCATTGATATTCAATCAGAAATTAGATTCTAAATATGTTTTAGAAGCGATAAATCGAATTTGTTATAGCAAACTTCCTTTAAAAGAAGAATTAATTATTAAAATACTTGCAAATAGAGATTGGCCACAAGAAGATATTTATAATAAAACATTACTTTCTTTGGCTTTTTATGGATTAAATAAAGCTTATCGTTTTTTCTTAAGTATTCCTAATGTTAATATTAGTACTCTTACTTTGGAATTAATAAATGAATATGCAAGAAAGTTTCATCAAGAAGAGTATGGATTAGAATATAAAATAGAAAAAAATGATGAGCAGGAAAAAGATATAGAGGAACTTACTATGCAATTACTTACAGCTAGACAAGATTGTATATCAGAAGAGGAAATGTTGCCTTATTATTTGCTTATTTTTGATTCGCGTTATTTTGAGGATGAGTTTACTGAAAATATAATAGAAAAATTTCAAAATCAAGAATTAGCAAAAGAGATAGTTAGTGATAGCTTTTGGAAAATAAGAGATGAAATGCAGGTTAAAATTAGACCACGTTTAAATCTTCCAAGTTATAGAATTGATCATATTGATAAGTTTATATTACAAGATAATGAAAAAAATAAGGAGCTATATGCATGGGCAAAAGAATATACAGATAGATTAATACAAGAGGCAGGGTATTTAAAAGAACAAGAGGAAAGAGTCAAAATAAAAGTTAATACTAAATCTTTAAATAACTAATAATACAAACTGTGATAGAATAAGAATAATTGAAATAGAAAAAGTTTATTTTCCAAATAAAAAGAGACTGATAAAAAATATTTATTTTCATCAGTCTCAGTAATCTATGCTTAATTATTGAAAATTTTATATCTTTAAAACTTTAATAGCGCCTAATCCATTATTACTGGCTTCAAGAATTAGATTGTCTAATTCTTTTTTTGTTTTTACATTTATTTGATATATAGCACCACCACGACATTTTTTATGTAGGTAACTTATATCTTTTAAATTATTGCTAAAATCATTGGTATTAGTGTAGTTAGTTTTATCAGTAATGTTTTTAAGTTTACCATAGATAGCAGTATCTTGTTTTTTAAATTCTTTACTTATTTCTTTCTTAATATTTGCAGATAAAACAAAGTTTAAATTATTATCTTCATTTAATTTTTCTGTTTTCTTGTGCATATATTTTAAAATGTCTTTGGCAAGATCTTGATGTTTGTTTTGGTCCTTTTCTAAAGCATATAGAGTTTCTTTTAGACCACAGAAATTAATTGTTAAGTTTCCATGTTTTAGTAGTTTTCTTAAACGATCTTTATCTTTTAATTTATCTCCATCATACCATAAACCGTTTTTATATAAATATGGGAAGTTAGTATTTTTTGTTTTGCAATCTATTTCAAATCTTTCTAAAAGGGCTTCTTTAGCTATATTAATTAAATTATCTAAATCTTGGTAGAATCCTCTTATGTTACTGTTTTTATTTGTTAGATAGCTGTTTTTTAAAGCAACTCTTGTAATATTAATAGCACAACTTGTAATGTTACCTCTTCCTGATGTTAATTTTTTTAAGGCAGTAGTTTCATCTTCGATTACACGTTCTCCATTATAAAAATAACATACTTCTTCATCTTTTAAGTTGTTAAAAGGAGTATCAAGAAAAATATAATTGAAATTAGTTCTTTCTAAGTTCTTAGTTTTATATTTTTCAAACATTCTAAAATTAGGGTCTTTTTCTTTTTTATTTATTTTATCTTTAACTTTAAAAAAATAATTTATATTTTTAGAATTTATACTAGCTTTAATAATACTATCAATTATTAATTGTCCAAGAGGAGTTGTGGAAGTACCAAAATTAATACTGATATTTGTAAATATTATCTCGTTAAAGAAAATGTTAAGATTATCTATTAATAACTTTTCTGTTTCTTTATAAGCTTCTTTTTGTATGAGTTCAAAGTTATTCTTTAATTCTTGAGATGTTTTATAATAATTACTAAATATTTTGTCTTCTATTGAAGTTAAATTATTAATTTTTTCTTCAAGTTCATTTGCATTGATGAAATTACCTATACCACTAGTTTTTAAATAGATATTTAAATTGTTCTTTAATACTTTTTTATAATTATTTAGAGTTATTTGTTCTAAGTCTTTATCGAAAGTTCCTAAACAAATAGAACCATATATTTCTTTACTTAAATTATATAATAATATTTTTAAATTACTAAGATAATTTGCAATAGTATTTTTTTCCATTAGTTTTTCTTTTAAATCTTTATTATTTTCGAATAAGTCAGTTAAACTTATTTCCAAACTATCAATTTCTCCTGTTGTCATTGTTTCAAGTGAATCTATATAAATTAGACCACTATCTTGATATCTTACAATCTTACTATCTAAAAGGTAAGCTTTTGCAAATTCACTGGAAATAATTTTTCCAAAGTGAGTTAGGGTTGAATCTTCTTGGGAGTCTTTGTTTATATCTTCTAATCCTAGTAGTTCAAGAGCTTTTAAAAATTTGTGTTGTTGTTTTATAACGAATGTTTTTCTCGACGTATTTCTTTTTTCACGATAATTTTTAAATGCTTCATAGACATCAGTAAATTTTTCGTCCTTTAAAATTATTTCAATAATATCTTGAATATTTTCAATATTTATCGTTTTTCTATTAGTATATTCTTTTTCTATTTTTTTTAAGACTTTTGAATATATTTTATTTACATCTTCATCTTTGTAAGGAATATCAAGAGAACTAAAAGCTTTTTGAATAGCGATGGCAATTTTTTCTCCTTGAAAGGATGTTCTTTGACCACTTCTTTTTACGACAATTAAAGTGTCAAATAAATTCTTATTTGTCATTTTTAAACCTCTTTTCTTTCTATGTTTTAATTATAACTTTAAAAGCCTTTAAAATCAATGTTTTCTTCATTCTTTAATAAAAAAATGTTAAAAAAAACATTGTATCTTTTTTTAAAGATAAAGCTTGTTATTTCTTTAAATATCAACGCTTTCCAAATATTTCGCATACTGTTCGATAAAATGTTTTTTTGTACCTTTTTTGTGTAAAGTTAAAATAATTTTTTTAAAAAATATTTATTTTTTTAAAAAATATGTTTATAATCGTTTTTGTAAGATATGGGAGGTGTTATTATAAAAATAGGTGGATTTCAAAAAGTCACATTACTTGATTTTCCATCTAAAGTAGCTTGTATTGTTTTTACTAAAGGTTGTAATTATAAATGTCCATACTGTCAAAATGGATCTTTAGTTTTAAATACTTCAGATGGTGATCTTGTTGATTTAGAAGAGATATTTTCTTATTTGGAAAAACGAAAAAAAGTTTTAGATGGAGTTTGTATTAGTGGAGGAGAACCGTTAATACAAAAAAATATAAAAGAATTGTTAATTAAAATAAAAAAAATGGGGTTTTTGATAAAACTAGATACTAATGGTACTAATCCTTTAGTGTTAGAAGAACTGATTAATCTTGGTTTAGTGGATTATGTGGCTATGGATATTAAAAATAGTTTTTCGAAATATAGTATTACAGTAGGAGGGGGAAATCCTTTTTTAGATAACATTAAGAAAAGTATAGAAATATTAGAAAAAAATAATGTTCCTCATGAATTTAGAACAACAATAGTTAAAGAATTGCATACTGTTAATGATATTTTAGAAATTGGTAAATTATTTTGTCCAAAAACTAAATATTATTTGCAAAATTATGAAGAAAGTGACAATGTTATTGAAAAAGGATTGCATGGATTTTCTTATTTGGAATTAGAAAAATTAAAAAATAATTTAAAAGAGGTAATGCCTAATTTAATTATTAGGGGAATATAGGAGGAGTTATGTATAGAGTAAAAAAAAGAGATGGAAAAATTGTTTCATTTGATTTAGGAAAAATTAGAAAGGCAATAAGAAAAGCTTTTGAAGCATGTGATTGTAATTATGATGATGATGTTTTGGATTTTTTAGCTTTGAAAGTTTCTGCTGATTTTGAAGATAAAATAAAAGATAATATTATTTGTGTAGAAGATATTCAAGATAGCGTTGAGAATGTGTTGATTAAAGGTGATTATACTGATGTTGCTAAAGCATATATTTTATATCGTGATCAACGGGAGAAAATTAGAAATGCTAGTGCTACTTTACTTGATTATAAAAAGTTAGTTGATGATTATTTAGGTGTTAATGATTGGCGTGTTAAAGAAAATGCAACTGTTACTTATTCAGTAGGGGGGCTTATTTTAAATAATTCTGGAGCAGTTACAGCGAATTATTGGTTGAGTCTTTATGATAAAGATATAGATAATGCTCATCGTAATGGAGATATTCATTTGCATGATTTATCAATGCTTACTGGGTATTGTGCAGGATGGAGTTTAAAACAGTTAATTAAAGAAGGTTTAGGTGGTGTGCCTGGTAAAATTACTTCGTCTCCTGCTAAGCATTTAGCGACTTTATGTAATCAAATGGTCAATTTCTTAGGAATTATGCAAAATGAGTGGGCAGGTGCACAGGCTTTTTCATCATTTGATACTTATCTTGCACCGTTTGTTAAAATAGATAATCTTTCATATAAAGAAGTAAAACAAGCGATACAATCCTTTGTTTATGGAGTAAATACTCCTAGTCGTTGGGGAACGCAAGCACCATTTACTAATATTACTCTTGATTGGACTGTTCCTAATGATTTAGCAGAGTTACCTGCAATTGTGGGAGGAGTAGAGCAAGATTTCCTTTATAAAGATTGTCAAAAAGAGATGGATATGGTTAATAAAGCCTTTATTGAAATCATGATTGAAGGTGATGCCAATGGAAGAGGATTTCAATATCCTATACCAACTTATTCTATTACTAAAGATTTTGATTTTAGTGAAACAGAAAATAATAAACTTCTTTTTGAAATGACTGCTAAATATGGGATACCATACTTTTCAAATTATATTAATAGTGATATGGAACCTAGTGATGTCAGAAGTATGTGTTGTAGGCTTAGACTTGATTTAAGAGAACTTAGAAAAAAATCAGGTGGCTATTTCGGAAGTGGAGAAAGTACTGGTTCTATTGGGGTTGTTACAATTAATTTGCCTAGAATTGCTTATCTTGCGAAAGATAAAAAAGATTTTTATAAAAGATTAGAAAAAATGATGGATATAGCGGCTAGATCACTAAAAATTAAAAGAGATATTTTAACAAAACTTCTTGATGATGGATTATACCCATATACTAAGAGATATTTAGGAAACTTTAATAATCATTTTTCAACAATAGGTCTTATTGGGATGAATGAAGTGGGATTAAATGCTAAGTGGTTAAAAGCTGATTTAACTCATAAAAAGACTCAAGAGTTTGCTAAAGATGTACTTAACTTTATGAGAAATAAACTTAGTGATTATCAAGAAAAATATGGTGATTTATATAATTTGGAAGCGACACCTGCTGAATCTACTACTTATAGATTTGCTAAGATGGATAAAGCGAAATATCCTGATATTATAACAGCTGCTAAAGAAGGAGAAACACCTTTTTATACAAATAGTTCTCATTTGCCTGTTGGATATACTAGTGATTTATTTGAAGCTTTAGATGTTCAAGATGATTTGCAAACACTTTATACTTCAGGAACTGTTTTCCATGTGTTCTTAGGAGAGAGAATGGATTCATGGCATGCTTGTGCTTCTTTAGTTAAGAAAATTGCTGAGAATTATAAATTACCTTACTATACAATTTCTCCTACTTACTCTATATGTAGAGACCATGGATATTTAAATGGAGAAGTAAAGACGTGTCCATATTGTGGGGCAGATACAGAAGTATATAGTAGAATAACTGGATATTATCGTCCTGTGGCAAATTGGAATGATGGAAAAATGGAAGAGTATAAACATCGTAAAACTTATGATTTAGATAATTCTAATTTAAAATGTTCGCAAGCTAAAGAAGAGGAAAATGATAATAAAATAGTCTTAGTTAAAACTTCTACTTGCCCTAATTGTAAGATGGCAGAGACTTTGTTAGATAAAGAGAAAGTTGTATATGAAAAGCTAGATGCTAATCTTAATAAAGAATTTTGTGAAGAATATGGGATTAAACAAGCGCCAACATTAGTTATCTTTAATAAAGATAAAGTTAAGAAAATTACCAATGTTTCTAATATAAAAAAATATTTAAAGGAAACTTATCAAAATGTATGATGTGATAATAATTGGAGGTGGTCCAGCGGGATTAACTTCAGCATTATATTTATTACGAGCTGATAAAAATGTGTTAATTCTTGAAAAAGAAAATATTGGTGGACAAATAACTAGTTCTTCTAAAGTTGCTAATTATCCAGGGTTTGGAGAGATTAGTGGAATGGAACTTATGAATAATTTATATAATCAAGTTGTTAATTTGGGAGGAGAAGTTGTTTTAGAGGAAGCTTTAGAGATAGATGATGACAATACTGTTATTACAGACTGTGGTAAGTATAAAGCTAAGGCAATTATTCTTGCAGTTGGTTCTAAAAATAAAGTACTAGGAATAGAAAGAGAAGATGAGTTTGTTGGTAGAGGTATTTCTTTTTGTGTCAGTTGTGATGGGGCTTTTTATCAAGGAAAGACGGTAGCAGTTGTAGGAGGGGGAAATAGTGCTATTTCTGAAGCTTTGAGCTTAGCAGATATATGTAGTAAAGTATATATTATTCAAAAAGATGATAATTTAACTTGTGAAGAAGTGTTGAAAGAGAAACTTAAAGTAAAAGATAATATTGAAATTTTTTATAATAGTGAAGTTGTTTCATATTTAGGTGATAATGATATTAAGGGTATTGTAGTAAAAACTATAGATGGGGAAATTAAATTAGATGTAGAGGGAATCTTTTTAGCAATAGGTCTTGTACCTAGTACTTCCTTTATAGCAGATTTACTTACATTAGATAAAAATAATTATATTTTATCAGATGATACTCTTACTGATAAAACGGGTATATTTGTAGCAGGAGATTGTCGAAGCAAGAAATATAGACAACTTACAACAGCAGTTAGTGATGGAACAGTAGCAGCTTTAAATGCTATTAACTATTTAAATAATTGAGATACTTAGGTTTTCTCTTTTATTTTGTGAAAATATATTGTATTATTAGTTTGTAGGGGGAATTATTATGTATGCAATGTTAATGAGAAAGCATCTTTTATCTAATGATGTAGTTATCTATAACCCAATAAAGGCTATTAAGGGTGAAATTGATAAGGAGTACAATTATTTCATAGATGAGATGGAAAATGATTTTTTAGAAGCTACCGATATATGTTTTATTACAAGTGGGCAATATCAAGAGTGCTATGCTTATCCGATTACAGAAGAAGATTTGTTAAATAGATATGGTACTGATTCTTTAGAAGAAGCATTAGAGAAATATCAGTATGAAGTATTTGATGCATTCAATTTTTCTGTTATTGAGGATGAAAAGTTTGTTATGCGTCAAATTGATTATGAAGAGTTGAAAACACTTTTTGAAGAGCCAGAATTATCCTTTGATTATTATAATGGCTCTGTTAATATTACTAAAAGAAAGCTTTATATGTTGACACAGATAAAAGATAAGAAAGATCTTAGAAAATTTATAGATGAGATGTTGAAAAAATTTAATGAATTAGATAAAAGTGGTATTAAGAAGAGTTCTTCTAAAAAAGAGAAGGATAATAGTGATGAGATATTAAAAGAAATGGCTTCTGTTTTTTCTAGTGATTTAGAAAGTAAAAATATTAGAAGAGATATTGATACTGATGAGTTAGAAGCTTATTTAAAAGAGAGAATAATGGGTCAAGATGAGAAGATAGAAGAGTTAGTAACTATTATTGCTGATAATTATAAGACAAGTGATTCTCATTTAATTCAAAGACCTCTTTTGATTGGACCTTCAGGTGTAGGAAAGACTGAGACTTTAAAATTAATTGCTGAGTATTTAGATATACCTTTTACAAGATATTCTACTCCTACTTTATCTGGATCTGGTTATGTTGGAAATAATGTTGATGATATTTTGAGACTTGCTTATTATAATTCCAGTAGAAAGGAAAAAATATGTAATGAATCTTTAATATTTTTAGATGAATTTGATAAAATTAATTTGCGTGGTAATGATGTTTCAGATAAAGCGGTTCAAAATCTTTTACTTAATTTTCTTGATGGTACAGTCTATGATGTAGAAGTTAATTCTGGATATAGAGTTCAATTTGATACAACCTTAATGTGTATAGTCTTAGGTGGTGCTTTTGAAGATATTTTTAAAAAGAAGAAGAAAAAAATTGGCTTTGGTGATAGTGAGAGTGAGTTAAATAAAATAACTATTACTGATGCTGATATAATTGAATATGGCTTTATTCCAGAAATTGTAGGAAGATGTAATCCTAAGATTTTATATAATAATTTAACTAGGGAAGACCTTAAAAATATTTTACTTAAGGGAAAACTTAGTCCAATTTATTTGAAACAACAATTTTATAAAGAGGTTTATGATGTTGATTTGAAAGTTCTTGATACTTATATTGATGCTGTGCTAGATAGAGTTGTTGATAATAATACAGGAGCTAGAGAGTTGAAGCAAATAGTATTTTCATCGCTTAATGATATAAGTCATACTTTGCAAAGTAAGAAAAACAGAGGTAAATATAGTGAAGTTATAGTTGATAAAGAGATATTATCTGATAGTAAGGTTTATACTTTAAAGAAAAGATAATATTTCTTTTTCTTTGTAATTGTGTTATATTTTATATATAAGATAAGAGGAGTTGGATGCTATGGATGAAAATAAATTTAAAATAAAGATTGATGATGTGGAAAGAGAAGCTGAGTTATTAAAAACAGTAGTTGTTGATGATAAAAACTATGCTATTTATTCTGTTGATAATGGAGATGAAACTAGCGATATTTTAGCATCGCAAATAATAAAAAATGAAGATGGTAGTATGATGCTTGTTGATTTAGAGACAGATGATGAGAGAAGTAAATTAAAAGATATAGTAACGGCAATGTTTTCGTAAGGAGGAATGGTATGTATGCCTCAAGAAAAATTAGATGATGTTATTGAATCTTTAGAAGAAGAACTTTTAGATAGTTTAAAAAGATCTAAAGAATTAAAAGCTTCTATTAGAAAAAATAAAATTATTAAAATTACTAATAGATTATTAAATCCTTATAGGCAATTTAAGATTAAAGTCTCTATTGCTAAATATGATATTATGATGGAAAAACTAGAGAAAAAACGTCAGAAAGATATTAAAAAAGCAGAAGAACTTGAACAGAAGATAAGAGAAGAGGCTAGGCTTCAAAGAATAAAAGATTTTAATACTGCTATTAGAGATAAGAGAAAAGAAAATATTACTAATTTTATAGATGATAAAAAAGATAAAATTAGTAATGTAGTGGATACTTTTAAAAATATAAAGTCAAGTGTTGTAACTAGTAAATCTTCTTTTGTTGTTAATGTTAAGAATGAAGTGATTGATAAAGTTAGAGAAAATACAACTATTGATTTAAAAATTCAAAATGCAATAGAAAATCTAAAATTAAAAAGAGCTTATAGAGAATATGATAAAGCTTATGAAAAAAATAAACAGGAAAATGAACAATACTTGATAGATAAAGCAGTACCTTTTGCTAATATTAATAATTTAGTATCTACTGCTAGAAAAGAGAAATGCTATTTAGGTAGAGCTAGTAAAAGAGCAGTTTTATATGTTAAAAATAAAGTGAATAATAAATCTTTAGATATAGGAATTAAAGCTGATTTGTATGCTTTTGCTATTAGTTCAAAGATATCTAAAAGTAAGAGTAAGTTACAAACAATTTTTAATAATCAGTTGGATAAATTAAATAATAGAGCAAATGATTTTGTAGATAGAAGATTAGATGCTATTAAAAAAGATGATGGTATAACTTCTTTAGAGAAGAAAGATATAATAAATACTTTAAGGACTGATAAAGAGAAGGATCTTGCTATTAAAAGAGCACAACTTGAGAGTATGAGAAAAGCAGTGGAATCTATTAATCAAAGTGGAGATATTTTTGCAAATGCTACGCCACTTATTGCAACTTCTAAGGTTAAGTAGGGATTTACTCCTTGCTTTTTTGTTTGTTTTTTGGTATAATAGTGCCATCTTTTGTGGGGTGTTTAGTTTATGAATTTAGAAAGTTATTTAGATTTTATTAATAAAGAAGGATTAAATTTAGAGAAGGCTTATAAATTAATAGAAATTTATATAGATACATTCTGTAAGAATAGACAGTTAACAAAAAATATTGACAAAAGGGCTTTACCTTTTTTAGCTAGTCAATTTTTAAAAGTATATAATAAAAATCGTTCTTCTCTTAGATATAGTGAGGAACAGACATATTTTTCTTTAGAACTTTCAGCATTTAATCCTGTTAGTATTAGTAAAAATATTTATTTAGCAAGTTCTAATATTTTAAGTGATTGTTATGAGGAAGCTTTTAATCTAAGTAAAGTTGCTTTTTATGATGATACTACCTGTTTAAAAAAAGTTCTTTTGTTTAAGACTAAGAAAAATAATTATGTTTTAAGTAATAATGGTCTTTTCCAATACAGTGCTGATAATTTAAATAGATATAATTATTATAGATTTAATGAAGATGGAACAATTGCTAGTAATACTTTTGTTGATAAAAATTTAGGAATTATGAAGACTGATAGAGAAGTATATATTTTTAATAGACATCCTGATTTTAATGTAAGGTATGAGGGTTGTAGTAGAGAAGAACTTATAGAGCAGATATATGAGCTTAAAGTTATTGGTAAGAATTTAAAAATTACTCCTAAAGCTTATGATGTTTCTATGTATGCTTTAACTGATAAAGGTAGAGTTAGACCTAATAATGAAGATAGTGTGATAGCGATTTCTCATCCTTTAGATGATGCTATTAAACTATTAGCAGTTGCAGATGGTATGGGAGGATATAGTAATGGTGAGTTTGCTTCTTCATTTACAGTAAAAGAGTTAGAAATATGGTTTAAAGAACTTAGTTTAAAAGAATTTAAGAATATAGATAATTTAAAGAGAAGCCTTAATGATGTAGTTCAAGCGATTAATTCGGCATTACAAAATAAAATTAAAGAATCAGGAAAAGAAGTGGGTACGACTTTAACAGTTGCTATTGTTACTCATAATAAAACTTTAGTTGGTAATATTGGTGATTCTAGATGCTATTTATTAAATGGTATTTCCATGGAACAAGTTACAGAAGATGATTCTTTGGCTTATTACTTATATAAAGAAAATAAAATAAAAAATAAAGATGATATAAGATTTTATAGACGTAATAATCAACTAATACAAGGATTAGGTGCTACTGATGTTGAACTTAAAACTAATGTTATAAATAATAGTTCTTATAGTAAATTATTGTTACTTACTGATGGAGTTACAGATTGTTTATCTGATGATAAGATTAAATTGATTGCTAATACTTCTAGAAAAGAATATATTCTTAAAGATATTATTGATGAAGCAGTAAATGTAGAACAAGTGATACCTAATATAAATTTACCTGAAAGTTTAATAAGTTATCCTAAACCTGGAAAAGATAATGCTAGTGG
>CALVQY010000032.1 GCA_944358355.1 uncultured Bacilli bacterium
TCTATTATTTCTTTAGTAACTTTAATAGAGCCATCAGATAAAACATTAGAATTAGTTACAATTATATCTAAAGAACTAAGAGCACTTCTGGCATCACCATTTGCAAAATCAGCAATTATTTTTAAAAGATTATCTTCTATAATAACTTTCTCTTTACCAAAACCTCTATCATCAGTAATCGCTCTTTTTAAAATAATTAAAATATCATCACTAGTTAATTCTTTTAAAACAAATACTCTACATCTTGAAAGTAAAGCGTTATTAATTTCAAAGGAAGGATTCTCTGTTGTCGCTCCAATTAAAACAATAGAGCCTTTCTCAACAAAAGGTAAGAAAGCATCTTGTTGAGCTTTATTAAATCTGTGTATTTCATCTACAAAAACAATTGTCTTAACTCCTAATCTTTTATTAGACTCTGCTTCTTCCATTACCTTTTTTATTTCTTTAATTCCCGATGTAACAGCAGAAAACGTAATAAAATCCGATTTAGTTTCATTAGCAATTATTCTAGCAAGAGTAGTTTTCCCAACTCCTGGAGGTCCCCAAAAAATCATTGAAGAAACATTATCACTTTCAATTATCTTTCTAAGTAATTTATCTTTACCAATTAAATGTTCTTGTCCTTCAAATTCATCTAAATTAACTGGTCTCATTCTAGATGCTAAAGGTTCATTTAAAGGATTTTCAAAAATACTTGTCTGTTCCATATTATCACTGCTTTCCGTCCTTATTATATTTTACAATTGTATATAATAATAGTAAAATTCCTATTAAATTAATACCAATAGATAGTCCTAATAATAATCCTGAAGTAAATTCTTGGAAACTACTATTACTATCAGAAAAAAATGACAAAGCTAAATATAATAGATTACCTAAAATAATAAGAGCCACACTAACTTTTAATCTCTTTAACATAATTATATCTCCTCATTAACTTTTCTAAGACTATTATACTTTAGAAGGTTTAGTTTTACAACTAACAAAAAGACTGGCAGTGCTTATATGACTGAGTTAAAAAATAACTCTCATATTCAATAACTTGAATAAATCATATAAGACTTATATGCCAGTTTTTTACATCAAGTATTTATATATAAATAAAACAACTCTTTTAAAAAGACTAACAATTTGTACAAATTTCTATACTTCAGTTATTATTCCTAAATCAATAAGCATAATACCAATTAAAGAAAGTGCATTAAAATATTTATTATTTAAATATTCTTCTGATTCTTTTCTAAATATTTTTAAATTTTCCTTTTTAAAATTTGATGGATCATATTTTCTTATTCCATAAGAATACATTGTTCTATGCATATTCTCTATCGCTAACATAAGTGATTTTTCATCTATATCAGTTAATTCAGGTATTATTTCTTTCATCTTCTTTTTAGCATCCGTTGCACTACTAAAATTTATTTTCCAAAATTGTTTAATAAAGTTTGATAATTCAAAGCTCTCAACACAAGGATAACTGAGTAATAATAACCCATTCATATCATAATCATTATCTAGAGAACTTGTAAATGTATTAAGTGTTTTTAAAACAACATCACTAGTATTTGAATCTGCATCTCTATCCTATAAAATATATATAGGTACATTTTTCAAGCTTCTATTGTACTCTTTCTTTAAAAGATTATACAATTTATCTTTATAATTTTTATCTTCCATAATTGTTTTAATATTTGAATTAGATGTATTAGCAACAATTATAGTTGAATTTTTATTATTTTTACTTTCAAATTTATCTTTCATTATTTTATTTCTTCTAACCTGAACATAATTATAATCCAAAATCTTTGTAAATATGTGCTTTAATAATTTAAATTCTTCTTTTTCCCCTTCTACTACTATAACAACTTCACCAATTGATTTATTTTTATTAATCTTTAAACTCTTTATTGTATTTTGGCATTCCATCAAACACTCCATTTAAATACATTTTCTCTATATTTTGTGATTCTCTTGGATTCTCATCTGAAAATCTTTTAATTAGAGTACCTTCTTTAGCATCAAATTTAAATGAATAAATTTGGTCTGGTCTTAAAATTGAAGTATCTAATAAATTAGTAGAATGAGAAGTAAAAAATATTTGTGAATTTCCACTATTATTAAAGAAATATTTTATTAAAGCTTCTTCTAATTCATTATGAAGTCCACTACTAAATTCATCAACAATAATAATAGAATTATTTTTAGTTACATAATTAATAGGTAAAATCATATTCATAAAAGATTTATTACCAGTAGATTCAAGAGGTAAAGGCATTACAAAATTAGTACCTTTCTTTTTTAAACCAATTGTTTCTTTAGTAGAATTTATAACTATTGTTTTATCAGTATTAGAAAACTGTTTATTAAATACAACTTCACTATTATAACCTAACTTTTCAATAAGTTTATTCAATTTAGTTGCATCATTACTTTCAGCATATTTTTCTATAATTTGTTCTGGTAGTTTTACTGGATTATATGACTTTATAGTTCTTCTTACAAATAAACAGTTGATATATATGGAATTTTTCAAAAAATCAAACCATTTATTTAAAACTATATCATTATTAAATCTTGTATTATAATATTCTAATTTTAATAAAGCTAAGCTTGGATTAATATTATCATTATCTTTTTCTTCTCCAAAATAAGTTTTACCATTTTTCTTTAATCTTTCAAGCTTTAATTCATTATTAACAAATAATTTTTCTGAATTAATTTCATTACCATCAAATTCAACAGAATATTTAATATCATTACCATCAACATTAAATGTATAAACCAAACTAAATTTAGTACCTTTAGTATACATTGATTTTTTTACTATAAAATTTTGCTCAGTATTATCTAATAATAAGTCAAATAATAATACTATTGCTTGTAATACTTGAGTCTTACCAGAAGCATTTTCGCCCACAAAAAGTGCTCCTTTTAATACTCTATTATCACCAACATTTGTTTCGTTTAATATTTTAGAATTAGTAGCTTTAAAATCAAAAGTTGTTTCTTTTATAAAAGTTGTATAATCTTTTAATGTAATTCCTGTTAGCACTTCTATCACCTTCCTACATTATATTATATTAAATAAATGTAAAAAAAATACAATTAATTTTATTTAAATGTATTTTTTTTACACTATTATACATTGTTTTCAATATATGTCAATATTCAAAAAGAAATAATCTTAACTTCTCATTATATACACACTATATATCTACTTATCATAATATGAAATCTCTATTTTATTTCCATCTAAATCTTCAATAGCAAAACAAGTATAATTATCTGGACTATTAGGAATTTTTAGAGGTTCATATAATATTTTTGCACCTATTTCTTTGCACTTATTAAATGCTTTATCTATATCGTCAGTATATAAACCTAAAACCCCATTATTACCTAAAATTCTTTCATCTCCAGTCGCTTCAACAAAAATAATACCAAAGTAAGTTTTATTATCTTTATTTTGCCAGTCTGCCCATCTATTCTCAGTTATATTAGTAGGCTCTTCTTCAAATAATTTTGAATAAAATTCTATTGATTTAGTTATATCTTTCACTACGAAGTAAAAATTATCTATTCTCATTTTATTAATTTCCATTCCTTTACTAAAGATTTAATTATTTCTAAGAAAACGAATTGTAAATTCATCTTTTTCATTATTATAATACTTCTTTAATATTTTTTCATATATATTATTTTTCTTATCAACAATTGCAAATAAAGTCATTGATGATTTTAATTTTAATGAATCAACTTCAGACATTACATTATTAATATCAGTTCCTTCTAAATTATATAATTCATTACTTATCTTTAGCAAATTATTATGTAAATACTCATTAGCTAGAAAAAATTCTACTTCTTCCTTATTTTTAAATGAATAATAATTAGACATATCACTTTTTCCTAAACCAACAACTTGCGGAAAAATATACCACATCCAATGAGATATTTTTTTCCCATTTTTAATTTCAGATAAAGCTTTTGAATAATTTATTTTTTGGGCATCAACATATTTCTGTGTGTTGTTAATATATTTTACATAATTATTAAAAGTATTATCAAAATCGACTTCTAATGGTCTGTTGAACAAAACATTTCTTATATCTTCAGATAAATCTTTTATAGGTCTATAAATTATCTTATAATTATATATTTCAAAACATATTGGATGTAATAATTGAAAGTTCCATTTTAATTGCATATCTTTATCTTGATATAACATCTTTACATCATTTTCAATTTGTTCAACATCATCTAAAAAATGCAAATCTTTAGAAATATTTTCAAACGTATCTAAACTTAAAAAACAAAATGTTTTTGGTTCATTTTCTAAAATAATATCTCTATATATAAAAATTGCATTCATATAAGCTGAAAACTCTGTTAAATCATTAACTGAAAAAGCCTCTGTATAAAGTTTTCCATAAGGATGTTCTTCCAATTCTGAAATCTCATATTTCCTATTATCTAGAACATTTATAACAATTTTTTTATCTTCTTTTGAAAAATAATATTTATTATTAGAATTCATTTTTTACCTCTTTTCTTTTTAATATCTAATCTATCTTATAAATATAATTATCTTTTCTTGGTTTCTCTTTCACTTCCATATCAGGATAACCTAATATACAATTACCTATTCCTTCATAGTCTCCAGTAATTCCTAAAGACTTTAATATTTCTTTTCCCTCTTCTGTTTCAAATTCCTCTTTCGCACGATGTATCCAACAACTACCAAGTCCTAAAGAACTTGCCGCTAGCATCATATTTTCCATAACTAAACTTCCATCATAAATATATGTAGGAACTGTCTTATCTGCTAGCACTACAAGAACAACAGGTGCACCATAAAAAGGATCAATATCAACTCCCATAATCTTAGCATTTAATTTAGATAGCTTATCTCTAACTTCTTTATTAGTAATAGCAATTATTATAGGAGATTGTCTGTTCATACCAGATGGTGCATAAGTACCCGCTTTTAATACTTCATCAATTAATTCAGTAGGAACCATATCACTTTTATATTTTTTTATACTTCTTCTTTCTACTATATTTTTAATAACATTGTTCATTAATTATCCCTCCTACTTTAAGTATAACATTTTACCTAAAAGAAAAATAGTATTTTTAAATTACTATTTTTCACAATAAATCTTATCTAATTCTTCTTCTATATCTTTGATAGTTTTCTTTAACTTTTCAATATCAGAGCCATCATTACTTTTATCTTTATTATCAATTTTACTAGCATCAATTGTAATTTGCTGAGAAGCATATGTTTGCATAGTAAGACCAACTAATTGTAACCAGTTACCAATACTATCTTGTTCTTCTATAGATAGTTCTTGGACTAATAAAAGACCTATTAAAAAAGCAGATGTTGTAAAACTATAAGGGCCAACATTAAAAACTATTTTCTCCATAAGTATCACTACCTATTAAATATATTAATCTTTATAGTATATGCAAAATATTAATTTATGTATTTCTTATAAAATGAACAGTCTTTATCGTGTGAATTAATAATACCTATCGCCTGTAAATAAGAATAAATAATGGTACTTCCTACAAACTTCATACCTTTTTTCTTTAAATCACTTGATATAGCATCAGATAAATCGTTAGTAGTCTTATCTGTTTCATAAATTATTTTATCTTTAGTAAATACTTTTAAATAATTATAAAAACTACCATACTCATTCTTTATATCTCTAAATATATTAGCATTACTTATACTAGCTTTTATTTTTAATTTATTTCTAATAATATCTTTATTATCTAGTAATTCATTAATCTTTTCATCATCATAGGAACAAACTTTATCTAGATTAAAGTTATCATAAGCTTTTCTAAAACTCTCTCTTTTATTTAAAACACATTCCCAAGATAGTCCTGCTTGAAATGATTCTAATATTAACATTTCAAATAAATATTTATCATCAAAGTTAGGTACTCCCCACTCTTCATCATGATATTTAATGTATATTTGATTATTTAAATTACACCACTTACATCTTTTCATAATGCTGTATGCTGTTCCTTTCTTTGGGATAAATAATTTTTCCATATTAACTTTTTCGTGTTTTAATAAATAAGTTTTCTTATCAATACCACCTGCATAACCAGTTAAACTACCATTTGATCCTACTACTCTATGACACGGTATAATTATAGAAATAGGATTATGACTAACTGCACCACCTACCGCTTGACTAGACATCTTTTTAAGACCTTTTTGTTTTGCTATAGTAACTGCAATACTTTTATAAGTAATAACTTCTCCATAAGGTATTTCACAAAGTATTTTCCAAACACTTTTTCTAAAGTCACTACCTAAAGGATTTAAATCAAGTTCATTTATACTAGGTTTTTCTCCTTTAAAATATCTATCTAGCCATTCTTTAGTCTTAATTAATATTTCTTTCTCTTCTTCTTTAATTTCATCTTTTAAATTAGAAAAATAATATTTCTGACCTTCTATCCATAGACCTATTAGTTTATTGTTTTTAGAAGCTAGTAAAATATCTCCTATTGGAGATTTATAATGAGTAGTATAAATCACCTGAATCACTCCTTTACATTATCTATCTTTCTTAAACCATCTATAGTTAATAAATATAAACTATCAACTACTTCTTCTATATATTTTCTATCATGTGAAACACTTATTATTGTACCACTAAACTCTTTCAAAACTTTTCTAATAACAGGATTAGATAAAGGGCTTACATTTCTAGTAGGTTCATCTAGTATTAAAACATTACACTTATCAAGAACTAATTTCATTAAAAACAACTTAGCTTTTGTTCCATTACTTAAATCTTTTATTTTTCCTGTCATTTCTTCTCTTGTAAATTTCATATTTCCTAAGTACATCCTCGCTCTAGTTATATCATCTTTATAATTACTTGGAGCGATAAAATCTAAAACATATTCATAATTATTTAATACACCATCATAGTTTTGAGGCATATAACCCACTTTAATATCTTCTCTTAACTTTAACTCTTCATAAATAATTTTAATTAAAGTAGATTTACCTACTCCATTTTTACCTACAATACATAAATGAGTATTACCCATTACTTCTAATTTAATATTTTTAGATAGAACTTTATTATCAATCTTTAACTCTTTTAAATCTAAATTAAGAACTACTTTAGTCTTTGGAACTTGCACATCTTCAAAAAAGAAATTAATACTTTCTTCTACATCAGGTAATTCCGTAAGAGTAGTATCATCTAACTTTCTCTCTTGTGATTTTAAAGAATGCATCTTCTTTTTTAATAATCTTGCCCCATGAGGATCACTTCTTGAAATAGTATTTTGTTGATACTCTACTTTTTGCATAACTTGTCTTAATTTTTCTTGTTTCTTAATAAAATCTCTTTTCTCATTTCTTGCTACTTGTCTTTGTTTATCTATCATTCTAAGTCTTTTAGAAACATAAGTATCGTAATCAATCTTTAAAAGAGTATATCTACAATCTGTTTTCCCTTTTATCTGCTCTAAATGTAATATCATATTAGCAGTATTAGAAAGTAAGCTCTCATCGTGAGAAACATAAACAATAGGTTTTGAAGTACTATTAATAAATTTCTCTAACCACTCTAAAGTTTCTATATCTAAATCATTAGTAGGCTCATCTAAAAATAAAATATCAAATTCTTCTAGTAATAATTTTAATATATTTACTTTTACTTTCTCTCCACCTGATAAAGACATTATTCTTTGCTCTAATATTTCATCTTCTAAATTAAATAGTTCTAAATACTTATAAAGTTCACCTATTTTATTATAATAGTCTTCTTCACTACTAAATAGATAATCATATACTTTTTTATTTAAATTATCTTCACTAATTACTTGTTCTAAATATCCAACTCTATTCCCTTTTAAATTAATAGTTCCTTCTGTCTCTCCATAATCACACATAGAAAGAATAGTTTTAAGTAATGTAGATTTACCATTACCCTCTTCACCAATTATCGCTAACTTATCTCCTTTATTTAAAGTTAAAGATAGGTCTTTAATTATATATCTACCATTTACTAATATAGTTAAGTTTCTTATTTCTAACATTATGCCTTCCTTTCTGGCATAATCAAAGTTTATGCCTAACTCATTTAGTAATTATTCTCAATTTTCTCACCTCCGAATTACTGTTTTAACATTTTTATCAGGCAATATTATTTTTTTATTGTACTTTCATAAAAAGCCTTTCCATTTCTTCTATTTTATCACGAAATATTTTTATTTAACAATTATATTTACAAACTCTTGTAATTTAAAATAAGGTAAAATTAAAAGATTAGAGTTTACTTTCTAATCTTACTTTTTTAACTGTCATTTATAGAGCTGACTTCACTCACTTTTTTAGCTACCATTCATAGAGCTGGCTTCACTCACTTTTTTAATCGCCATTTAAGGCTGGCTTCACCTGCTTTTTTAATATTATATGCAAAACTCGCATAACATAATCACTTATGTACTTATAATATAGCATAAATATTTAATAAAGTCTATATAATTTCTAAGCTAATTTTTCATTAAATTTATAAGTTCAAAATTATCTTTCGTTATTAACTTTTACTTTCTATTAATATTAATTAAATACAAACAAAGTGGAGACTTCCGGCTCCTTCAAGGGCGGTTAGAGTTCACGCATCCAAAAGTTTATTTAAATACTTTTACCTTTATTTTAATAAGATTAAAAACACTTAAAGTTAACAAGTATTAGATAAGTTTTAAAATTCGATAGTTGAACAGGTAGTTAAGAATATTTCTTAACTACTTTTTTAAGATAACAATACTACTGATGTTGTCTCGAGCAACTGTCATAGTATCATTCAATATGTCAACTATTATTGTATATTCTTTAATACTTCTTCTAAAGTTTCTTTAGCTAGTTTTCTTTTTAACATTTTATGATAGCTTTGATTATTATAATTTCTCAAGCAATTATAACAAGACGAATTTTCATCACAACAATCTTGTTCGACCTTTTTTAGAGCTAAATTAAATGTTTCTAAAAGCATTTTTTTATCCATTATACGCTTAACATGACCAGCACCGCCTGGTACATTATCATATATTATAAGATCATAACAATTAGCTTTGTTTTTAACAGCTATTCCATCGATATCTTTTCGTTCAATATTAAATTCTTGACTAATACCTTCTAATAACGCATAAAGAACTGACAATGCTCTGTCTTTCTTTTCTAAACCCTTTATGGTTAATTTTGCCACATCAGTTTTAAATTTATGTCCTAATGATAAAGGGTACAAGTTTTCATTTGAACATTGTCTTCCTTTATAATTCAAATGAGATTCTGGTAACATTTGAATACCTGTTTTTCCTTTAATAATTTTACTATATCCACACTTCGGACACATAAAGAAAGGATTTTTATTCATTACAAGTAGTTCATCATCGGATGAAGTTTCTATTATTATGTAATCATTGTTACCTAATGTAAGTTTATTATCTAATTTTCCATCGCCTAAATAAGCTGTTGAGCCTGCATAAGTTTTCTTTGGCTTTTTAGTGGAACTTTCCTTTGTAATTCCAGTTTTAAATCCATAAATTGGTTCGATAAAATAATCTAGTACTTGTTCATTATTTTCTAATCCACAATATACACACTTATCAAGTTTATCCTTAATAACATTTACATTATCTCGTTCACAATTTTTACATGTATAATAATAATATCTTGTAAACGGTTCTGTTTTAGGCAATGTAATATATTGTGACGTATATTTTTTCTTATCAACTATTACCTCAGAATCAGGTGCATACTCAGAAATTGCAATACTTAAATCACGAGATAAATCATATTTATTATCAAATTTTCCTTCATTCCAAATTTGCAAATCAACTACATCCACTGGAAAGCCATATTTAGGTATTACATTATATTTTGATAGATATTTTATTACTTTTTCCTTTTTTAGGGCTTCAATTTGATATTTATAATAATTAGCAAGTTCTAATTCATCATTTTCTTTAGCATTATTTTTTGCTCTTTCAAATTGATCTAATAAGTCAAGAATTGAATTTTCGAAATTATCTAAATAATCTCCATTTTCTGATAAAGATTTCAACCATTTATAATTACTATATTTTTCATAAGTATCTTTATCTAATATTTTACCATCGATAAAATCTTTTAAATCTTCTGGTTTTGATTTCAGATAATCTTTAAATTTTTCTATTCCACCATGGCAAACTAATTCCTCAATATTTTTAAAGTATGCTTCGTTTTGTCTGAAAAACATTCCAAAAGCAGTCGCTAATAAATGCCTTAGTATTATTTTTTCATTGGTAATTTTAAATTTTGGTGGTTTTATTTCACCAGAAATCATTTTTTCAGGATTATCAAAATACGTATAATCATGAGATGAATTTCCACAAAATGTTAATATAAATGCAGAGCTATCGTCTCTTCTACCTGCACGTCCAGCTCTTTGAACATAATTAGCTGGTGTTGGAGGAACATTTCGCATAAATACTGTTTCTAGTCCACCTATATCTACTCCCATTTCAAAAGTAGTTGAACAACTTAAAATATTGATTTTTTTATTTTTAAAATCTTTTTGATATTTTTTTGCTGTTTCAACTTGTAATTGGGCTGTGTGTTCTTTAATATTTATTCTTTCTACTTTTTTATTCATATATTCTTTGCGATAGTAATTATTTTTTAAAACATCATCTGGATCACATTCTGATAATGAACCCTGACATTCTTTTGTAGGACAAACATTATGTACATTAAAAGGAGTTAATAAACCACACTTATCACATTTATAATATTTATTTTCTTTATAATTTTTTAATATATAATTACTAGATGAAATTTGATAAACATTATCATTTATTTTTGACGTCTTTTCAAATAATTTTCCACTTATTCCTATTACAGAAAAGATTTTTGTTATTATGTCAATAGCTTTGTTCCTATCACATTTAAACGTTCTTATAACATAATCTGTTGCAATATTATTTTTAGTTTCTGATATTGGAAGTAAACTTTTTATATTTCCATCTCTTTTATATCCAAATCGATCTTCAGTATTGTTTGTTGCTTTTGGTTTTTGGAGTTTAATATAGTTATCAAATCTTCTATATCCTAAATATTCTTTCTTTTCTTCAGGGGTTAATCCTGATGAAGAATAATCAATCGCTGGTGTTGTTCTAAAGATATTAAACAATATATTAATAACATTTGCCAAATCATCTTTATTTATATTATATTCACCAAACGTATCAGAAATATCTTTATCATCAATCATGTCTAGTATATTACTAATATCAAGTGAATAATAAAATAATCCCAATCTTTCAGCACTATATCCACCATCAATATTTAACAGCTCTGATAGTGCTGTAATCCAAGCTTGTTTGTTAGCATTAATTGGCGAATCTGGAAATAAGTCTTTTGCCTCTATTATTTGTTCCAATTTTGAAACTAATACATCTAGTTTTAAATCATGATAATTATTCTTTCTAATTATATCCCAAATGAGTTTTTTTCTTAAAAAGCGATTATGATTTGATTCAAAGAAAGATGCAAAAAAACTAGCTTGTTGCCTACTATCAGAAAATGAGATAAATTGTTTAATATATTTGTTTTTTACCTTTTTTTCAGGTATAAGTTGATTACCAAAAGATATTGTTCTGTTTGTATCTTCTTCCTCTATTTTATTATCATCTATTGCCTTATACAATATTTGAGCTAAAATTGCTGTTGCCTCATCTTTACCTAAATTTACACTTCTTACAACTCCATTATTAGAATGATGATTACAACACGGACATTCTGAAATGTTATTTTTACTAGTTGTACTTTTAATTTTATAAACTTTTACTTTGTAATCATCTAAGCAATCACATCTTTTAGCATTCTTATTAGCCGGGTTATAGATATATCCACAATTACCACATAAAATATGTTCTTCACAAATTGAATTATCTATATTTTCTGTATCTATTTCATCGGTCAATAAATAATAATCAACATTTATGTTCTCGTTCTCACCATAGTTTTCATATATATCTATATCAGTATTTTGATATAAATAATTATCTACTTCTTTTCCAAATATATATGGAGCATTACAATACCTACAATTTCCTAATTCAAAAGTTCTTAAATTATCAATGTAGTAACAAGGTGATAACTTCATTATTTTTTTAGGTTTTAAAGTTATAAAAGCACCTGAAAGAGTTCTAATAAATGTGTGGTATTTAATATCATACAGATTTTTGCAGTTTTTTCTTGCAATATTTATTAAATGTATAAATGCCACTAGCTGTTCATTTTTGGTAAAATTATTTAAGCTTAACAAATCCATAATTTCTTTAAATTGCAAATTTTTAGTTGATAAATAGTCATATAAATCATATAAATTTCTATCTCTTACTAAAAATTCATATATAATTTCAGGTAATTCCACATCCCCTAAATTTATATAAGAACTTATAATGTTTTTAACCTCTGAAATATTATCTAAATTAGAATCAATTTGACTATATATTCTAGGATCAACGGTATATTTAATATTGCCTCTATTAAGATTTTTTCTGGTTGCAAATATAATATCATCTTTTTCAAATTTTGAACTTGTCAGTGATTCAGCAAAAGCTATTATATCATTTTCATCACGATCTTTTTTTCCTAATGTCGCACTAGTTAAAAGAAAGTTAGGTTTATGATCACACAAACCAGTTAATCTTCGTAATAGCAAAGAAACCTCTATTCCTAAAGCTCCACTATAAGTATGTGCCTCATCTAAAACAACAAATTTCCAATTTTTTAGGTAAGAAGGAGTAAATATTTTAAAATCATTAGGGCGTATTAATAAATATTCAAGCATAGAATAATTTGTAAATAATAAATGTGGAGGATTAGATCTTATTTCCTCTCGTGATAATACTTCATTCTCTGGAATAGGTGCTCCAGAAACATTTGAAATATGTTCTTTTAATTTATCACTTGATTTTTCTTCAGTTTCACCAGTAAAAAAGCCATACCTAATTTCAGGAAATTCCGTCAATATCTTTCTTACTCTATCTATTTGATCATTAACTAATGCATTCATTGGATATAATAAAATTGCTCTAATTCCAGGTTCATTATTTCCAGTCTCTATATCTTTTAAAATAGTATTTAATACTGGATACAAAAAGCTCTCTGTTTTTCCAGAACCTGTACCAGTTGTAATTACTACATTTCTCCTATTACATATTTTTTCTATAGATTCTTCTTGATGTTTATATAGTTTTTGATCAAAGTTTATATTTCCAAGTTTTCTAAATAATGGACTTACTTTTCCCTCTTCTATTAATTCATTTATTGATTTAGTAGATACAAATGGTAAGTTTACATTTAGATAAGGACCTTTGTATAATGATTGCTTATCTAAATTCTCAACAAATTCTTTTTGATAATCACTATCTTTAAAATTAAAAGTATCTTTTAAGTATTCTCTAAATTCATGCTCAATATAATTTGATTCTTCAATTGGATTTAATCTAGCCATTACTATCACTTCCTCTCCATATTTATCACATATGAGAAAATATCTATTGCAGTTTTTGAATCTATGGCATTTAAAATAGTATGATGTTCGAAATCATTAAATAAGCCATCTCCATCTTTGGTTATACTAGCTTCTATTTGCCCTTCGTTTATATCACTTGTAAATTCTATTTCTACAGGATTAATTCTATCTAGATATCTTTTTTCTCCTCTATAAATATAGATATTTCCTATAAACTCATATTCATTAACAGCTTCTAAAATCTCTATGTATGTACTATATAATAATCTAGATTTCCTTGTAAACTTTTTTTCAATCATTTGATCAAAATTAACTAGATAAATTGGAAAATACCTTCCAACAAAATTTTTAATTGAATAATATTTAATATTTTTCTCATATATAATTTTATCCTTTTCTAAAGTAAAGCCTATTTTCTTATCAATTATTTGAAGCTTATATTTTTCAAAAGATTTTAAGTTTTCAAACAATACTTCCTCTTCATTATTAACCTTTTTTTCATATATTGTATTTTCAAATTGATCTAAAACTTTAGCAATAATATTTCCTTTTCCAAAATAAGATATTATACCTTTAAAACTATCTTTTTGTTCATCATACCAAAAATGAGTTTTATTATCATTTAGAACACACTGACAATAACAATATAAAACACAAGTTTTCTTATCATCATCATAAAAATTTAAAGTTATATAATTATGTGATTCATATGATTTTAAAGTTCCTATTGAAAGATCAAAATAATATTTTGCAGTTGATGGAAATAGTGTTGTCAATAAATTTTCATTTTCATCGTTTACACATACTTTAGTAAAATCAAAACCATTTATTCTTAAATTACTATAACTGTTTAAGTCATCAATCCATATATAATTTTCCAATATATTTTTCCAGTTTTCATTATCTAATTTAAATAACGGTATGTTAATTTTAATGACAAATGAAATATTTTCAAATTTTATCAAACATATATCATTATTATTGAAATTAATTGTTTTATTATATGTGTTGTTCAAACATCTAATTGTAACTAAATATTCACTTGGACTGATTTGCTCATTATAGTATTGAAATTCTCTGTCAATTATAAATTTAAATCTTTTTGTTTGATGATAGTTTCTACATTCATTTTCTTCAAAAATAACATCATATACACCATTTTCAAATTCTAATTTAACTAAAATTCTATTATAAATTCCGCGCTTTTTTGTAATACATTTAACTTCACTAAGTCGATGTCTTTTTCCGTTAACTACAATTACCACTTTATTTAATTCATTTTCAGTTTCATAAATTATTCCATCTACCTCTTCATAAATTTGTATTTCCTCATTTTCTATTATACATTTACCTTTTTTGATAGTCCCTAAAATTCCTGGAGATTGCATAGTTGTAAAATTAAATATTTCTTCATTTATTTTAAAATAGTCTCCTATTTTAACTTTAATAAAACCAATAATATAATTATCACATTCAGACATCAATTGTATATTATTAACTTTCTCCTTATTACAAATAATAACAGTTCCTTCATAATCTCTATTGTTTTTCATTTCTTTTCCAGTTGAATTAAATAAAATATGTTTTCTATAAAGTTTTTCTTTTGAATCATATATTATATCATTTTTGCACATTAATTTATATCTTAAATTTCCTAACGGATCAGCTATAAGCACATCTTCATTTTCAATTCTATACCCACCAATAATATCATAGACATTAAGTAGATCATTTTTATAAACTAATGATTCACCGTTCGTTATTTCAATTATTAGATCCTCATAATTATAAAAACTTTTTATTTTGTGATTTGGTATTTCTAAATAAATCTTATTTCCATCAATTTTAAATTCTGGTTCCCACATAGATTTAAATCCCATATTTCTTGTTTTAGTTTTTTGAATAGAATCACTTATTTTTTGTTTCCAAACATTAAATCCATGTTTAAAGTATTCATTTTCAAAGTCTAAGTCTAAATTTGACCAATAGTAATTATCAATTATTTTTAAAACAGATATACTAAGAGTAATAAGTTCATTTACCTTATCAGATTCTAAAATTAAATCTTTAGTGCTCTTTATTAAACTATATGTCTTATTTGTAACTTTTAAATTTAAAGAATCATTTTCAAAATTCAAATCTTTTTTTATTCCATCATAAACAAATGAGAACTCTTCATTTAAATCAGACTTGGGATCAATAACATAATCAAAATTTAATCTATATATGTCAAATATAAAATCAAAAAAAGATGGTAAATAAAATTTTGGAACTATAGCATTTTTTAAAACAGTTGATATAATTCTGTATTCTTTGCCTTTTTCATTTTTATACTTACTTATAATATTTCTTATTTGCCCTTCTATTTTTTGTTCAGTATACATTTCATATAATTCTATATACGTTTCTTCTACATGGTCATAATAGTTGCCATCATAACTTAATAACGCAATTAAAGATAAAGAAATGTAAATTATTTCTGAATCAATATCATAAACAGAACATCTTTTTTTTAATAAAATTTTCAATTGTTGTATGGCTTCTCTATGAATTTTAGAAACTATTGTATTATCATTAATTAGTTCAATCAATTGATTACCAATAATCTCATTGTTCTTTACTTTTTCCTTTAGAACTTCAATTCGACCATTTAAATTATTATCTTTCAATAAAAAAGTTAATAAAATCTTTAATTGTTGTTTTCCCTGTTCATTTAAGACACCAACAGATATAACTTCTTTAACTACAGATGCTATCTTATCATAAAAGAAATTGCCAAATAATTGAATATTACTATATAACCATTCATTCAGTTTATTAATTTCAACATCATTAATTTCATCATCAGAAATAATTCCTTCAATTATTCCAACTAATTCATTTATACCAATTAAATTGTTCCCAAATTCATAATATTGTTCAGTAATTTTTATTATATTATTTTTTTCTTTTTCTGTAATAAGGTTATCTTCGATTATCTTATTTAATTTGATAATAATTTCTTGAAATCTAGGATCATTGTTATCACTATTTATATCAATCCATTTTTTTAATGATGTGATTTCTAAGTCATTTATTACTTTATCATAATTAATAGATTGCAGAATTCCTAATAATTCACTCATTACTCCATCATACTTCATTTACATTTCACCATTCCTACT
>CALVQY010000033.1 GCA_944358355.1 uncultured Bacilli bacterium
TACTCTATCTATGAAGTAGGAATCCTTGGAGGTAACGACAAGGGCGAAACAAAATTTATTTTGTTTTATTTGTTCTTGCTATCTTTATTAGCATTAATTGGATTAATGATATCGCTTGTTATCTAGGATATTTTTTAGCAGTATATCTTGTTCTTTTTATAGCATTAATTCCTGGCTTTATTTATGCTTTTATGTTTATAAGCTTATTGCATAATAAAAAAGAAGATAAAAAATGTTTAAAGAAAGAACCTGATGTAACAGTTTTAATACTAGTATATAATGGAAAAGAATGTATTATGAGTACAATAGAATCTATAAAGAAACAAAGATATTGTGGTAATATTAAAATAATTGTCATAGATGATGGTTCAACTGATGGTACATTAGAACTATTAAAACATACGGATTTTGATTGTAATATAAGAATATTAGAGACATGTCATAGAGGTAAATCATTCGCTTTAAATGAAGAGTTAAAACATGTAAAAACAGATTATGTAATAACTGTAGATTGTGATACTTCTCTTCATGAATTAGCAGTTAGAAACATCATGAAAAAAATAGTAAATTCTCGATGTAAGACGGTTGCGACAGCAGGATGTTTATTCGTAAGAAATGATAAAGAAAGTTTTATTACTAAACTACAACAATGGGATTATACTTTAGGAATATTTGGAGTAAAACTATATCAAGGTAATTATAATTCAACATTGGTTGCCCAAGGTGCTTTTAGTGTTTATAAAACAGAAAAACTAAAAGAAATAGGTGGCTGGCAAAATTGTGTAGGTGAAGATATTGTTTTAACATGGGAATTGTTAAGTAGGGGGTATGAAGTTAATTTTGAAAGCAATGCTATAGCATTTACATAAGTACCAGAAGACTTTGAAGGTTTATTAAGACAAAGAAAAAGATGGGCTAGAGGAATGATAGAAGCTTTTAAAAAGGTAAGAGTTATAGCTTCTAAAAAGCTTAATTTTAAATCTAAATTCTTAATGTATTTAAACATCTTTTTCCCATTTGTAGATCTTGCTCTTCTTATATTTATACCATTAGGACTAATATTCTTAGCATTTGGTAATCAATTATTGATTGGATGGTTAACCTTATTAGTAATATTATTTGGTATGATACTTTGCTTAATTATCGAAATAAGAAGAAGAAATATTTTAAGAAAAGTAGATTGTAAATTAGAAAGAAGAAGTGTCTTAGCTTTTATTTTCTATGCTTTATTTTATGCCTTTGTACTAGCACCAGCTTGTTTAATAGGATATGCTAAAGAATTAGTAAATGTGAAAAAAGAATGGTAAATAACAAAAGACTGTAATGAAATATATTAATCTCATTCCAGTCTTTTATTTTACAGTTAAGTATTTGATATTTTAAAAACTGAAACGAAAAAGTTTGCTCTAGAAACAGCAGTACTACCTGTATATAAAAACTGCACAGTACTATTTGTAGGAGCTTGAATTAATGTTCCATCTTGTATTGTAATATCGCTATTAACACTATTAGTATTATTAGTAGGGGCTAAACGATCTTGAGGCACTCCATTAATAATAGGAATTATAGAGCCATTTTGATTAACTCCAAATCTTCCTGTTAAACTAAAAGAAATATAATAAGTACCAGGACTTGGTAAAGTAATTGTAGTATTATTTACAGTAATATTAGGTGTCCCTCCATTAAATTGTAAAGCTAATGGAATTACACTACCAGAATTAATATCCGTTGCTTGATTTACAATAAGAGCATAATTGTTGTTTAGTCCAGGCCCTGTAGGACCAGTAGGACCTGTTTCTCCAGTAGGCCCAGTAACACCTGTAGATCCAGTAATTCCCGTCGCTCCAGTAGGACCTGTAGGACCAGTTATACCTATCGCTCCTGTCGGTCCTGTTGGCCCAGTAACGCCATTTGAACCTGTAGGACCAGTTGGTCCTGTTACACCAGATATTCCCATAGGACCTGTTGGCCCCGTAGGACCTAAAATAAAACATCCATTATGATAAAAGTTTTCCATTATTTCACCACCTAATATAAAGTATGAAATAACTTACATTTATGACAAAAAAAGCTAGGACAAGCCTAACTCAATTTTTAAGTATAATAGAATCTCTGATAAACAGAGGATAAATTCTAAATGGTGGAGAATAGGGGGATCGAACCCCTGACCTTCACGGTGCAAACGTGACGCTCTCCCAGCTGAGCTAATTCCCCATTGCTTAAGAACAAATTGATTATATCACAGTAAAAAAATGATTGTCAATATTTATTTGTAAAAAAATATGTGTTAATATTATTTTAAGGAGTGAAATAGATGAAAGTTTTATTATATACAGAAGGATTAAAAGTAATAGGTGTAAGTGGTTTAGGTAAAGCTATAAAGCATCAAATGAAAGCTTTAGAATTAGAGAATATTCCTTATACAACTGATATAAATGCTACTTATGATATTGCTCATATTAATACATATTTTTTAAAGTCTTATTTTCTTGCTAAAAAGTTAAAAAAGAAGGGGATAAAAATAGTATATCATGCTCATTCAACAGAAGAAGATTATCGTGATGGTTTTATTTTTGGACATTTAACAAGTAAGTTTTTTAAATGGTGGTTAATTAAGTGTTATAGATTAGGAGATATTATTGTAACACCAACAGAATATTCTAAAAATATCTTAGATCATTATAAGGGCTTAGAAAATAAAAAGATAGTCGCTATATCTAATGGCCTAGAATTAGATTTCTTTAAGCCTAATAAGTCATATACAGATTCTTTTCATAAAAGATATAATTATAAAAAAGATGATAAAGTAATAGTAGGTATTGGAATATATAGTAGAAGGAAAGGAATAGTTGACTTTGTAGAACTTGCTAGACGTTTACCTATGTATCAATTTATTTGGTTTGGTTCTAGTCCAATAAGTGCAGCGACTAGTGATGTTAAGAAAGCTCTAAAGGAATCAAAAGACTTACCTAATATCAAGTTTCCTGGCCATGTACCACAGGATGTGATAAGAGAGGCTTTAGGAGGCTGTAACTTATATTTATTTCCAACTTTTGAAGAGACAGAGGGCATTCCTATTATTGAAGCTTGTGCTATGGAGACTAATACTATAATAAGAGATATACCAATATTTAATTATCTAACAGATGGAGTTAATGTCTATAAAGCGAAAGATGTAGATGAATTTGAAAAGAAGATAAAAATGTTTTTAAATGGAGAGTTAAAAAGTGTAAGTAAAGGGGCTAGAAAGATAGCAGAAGCTTGTGATATTAAAACAGTTGGTAAGAAGTTAAAAGAAGTATATGAGGAAGTGCTAGAGAAGTAATATTATATGGTGATAGAGAATGGATAGAAATGATATTTTAAGAAAAATTAATATACTGCAAAAAATGTGGAAAGAAGGAGACCTAGGTGGTGAATTAATGCCTGAAGATGAAAATCCTCATTTAGATAAAAACTCTCTAGAAAACTATCTTTATTTTACTCTTCCCATGGCTTTAAACTATCAAAGAAATTCTTATACCCTTTGGGAAAATGCAAACAAAACATATAAGGATAAAGAAACAAATTTTGTATTTAATCCTAAAGAAGTTTTAAATCATACTTTTGAAGAGGTTCAACAAGCTTTAGTTAAATATAAAGTAGCTCTTCAAAAAAACAAACAGACAGAAATATGGATTAAGTTATGTAAAACATTTGTAACTTTATTTGATGGAGATATTAGAAAATTATTTGATAGATTTGATAATGATGTAGTTAAAATTAAACACTATATTCAAAAAGAAAATAAATCATTATTTCCATATTTGTGCGGAACAAAGATTTGTAATTATTGGCTATATGTAATTTGGCAATATACTGATAGAAATTATAAAAATATAGAAGCTCTTACAGTAGCACCTGATACTCATGTAATTAAGTCGACATATAAATTAGGGCTTATTAATGAAGAAGAGTTAGAAAAAAACAACGTTCAAGAGATAGTTATTGAAAGATGGGATGAACTATTTAAAGGAACTAAGTATAAACCAATTGATATTCATACTCCTTTGTGGTTATGGAGTCGTAATGGATTTAAAACATTAGAAGATAAAAATAAATTAGAAAAGTTTTAGATACATGTTCTTATGTATATGAGAATAGTAAACATGTAAAAATAGATATTAATAATGTAGTAAGATAATAAAAAAGTCAGGTTTAAGTGCCTGACTTTTTAAACATTATATTCTTTTTCTTTTTCATTACCTATATTTAAAATAATACCAACTAAAATTAAATAAGATAATAAACTACTACCACCATAACTAATAAATGGTAAAGTAATACCTGTTATTGGTAATAATCCAACAGTCATTCCTATATTTTGTACTTGTTGAAATACAAGCATTCCAATTATTCCGGCTAGGACAAATTTATCTCTTGATGCGATTTTTTTAGTAGCCATGTTAATTAATTTTGTATCGAAGAAAATAATAATGGCAATTAAAATTATTGCTCCTAAAAGACCAAAGTTAGAGGCATAAACAGCAAAGATAAAGTCAGTTCCAGATTCTGGGAAATATATTGGTGTCTGATTAAATCCATGTCCAAATACTCCCGCAGAACCAATCGCCGCTAAAGCGTTTTCTAACTGTAATCCACTACCATTTTGCCAATCTAAGATTCTATCAAACCTATAATATAAATCAGTTCCAAAGATACTTACAAATAAATCTTCATTTAAGAAATAACATCCTAATACTAAACTTAGCATGATAGCAATTATAATTCCTAAAATAACAAACCATCTAAGTCTTATTCCAGATGTAAACATCATACAGAAATAAATTATAAAATAAATCATAACAGAACCTGTATCAGGCTCTAAAAAGGTTAAAATACTTGGAATTAATACAACTATTAAAGTCTTTAAAATAAATATAAACTCTTCTTTAATACTAGGATGATCTGTCGTTTCTCTAAAATTAGAAATCATAACAGCAAGGACTAACATTATAAAAATTTTCATAAATTCACTTGGCTGAAAACTACCAATATAGGGAATAACGAACCAACACTTACTATTATTAATCTCCGGGGCAAAGAGTAAAAGACATACTAATAAAATATTTCCTAAAATATATAAAAACCAAGCATTTCTATATAAATAATCATTTTTAAGCTTAAAAATAATGACTATTATTACAATACCTACTAAATACCATATCGCTTGTTTTAAAGCTAAGTTACCATTATCAGGTGAGAGGTAGGTCATGGCACTGTATATACTTGTAATGCTTATAATAAAAAATAATATAATAGGTATAACAATAGTTAAGTCAATTTTTTGCTTTTTTCGCACTATATCACTACCTTTCATTGTACTTCTTGCAGTCATTACTATTATATCAAAAAATAATACATTTTATTATATAAAAAACATAAAATATAACAGGAGGGAAAACTATGAAACAATTACCACCAATATTTAAGCTTAGTAATAATATAAAAGATACTAATCAGAAGTACTATCATGAAAAAGTAACTAATAAAATAAAAGAAGAGAAACAAGAAAAAAGTATTGATAATGATTTATCAATAGAAGAAAAAATAAATAAAATTTTTAAAACTAGAGGATATGCATTTAATATTCCTGTAGAAATTACTTTTTCTAATAAAAAAGTTAATACATATTTAGCTTTAAAGAAAAATGATTCTATTATAACTTTAGATAATGAAGTTATTCCAATATCGACAATAACTTCTTTAGAAATAAAAAGCCCATCAGAATAGAGATGGACTTTTTTTATACACCACTAACTAAGACATCTGGTAAGCATCTAATTGCAGATACACAATCTAAATTAATAGTAAAGAATGTACTAGTTAAAACATAAGGTTCACTACTACTAGTATCAGGATTAGTTGCTAATACTCTACAAGTACAACAATTACCTTCTAAGTTTTCTAGTCTAAAAACAGAAGATGTTCCACTAACTGTTCCTAAGGTATAAGGAAAGCTCCAAAGTTCTCCTGTAGAACAATTATAGAAATTTATTGGTCTTGTATTATAGCATATTAAATTAGGAGTAGGACCTAAAAAAGGTTTATCACATCCTAGGACTTCACAATCATCATCTTTGGAATTTTGTAAGCAAAGAATAGTCTCTAGAATGGATGTTAAGCAACTTTTATCATTACACATAAATTATCCTCCTTTTATAAATTATCAATGATAATATCATCTAAACAACTGATGACACATATACAATCTAGGTTAATAGTTATAAATTCATTAGTAGCAAGAAATGCTCTTGTTGTATCAGTAGTATCAGGATTAGGTCTTAAAATACGACATTTAACACAACAATCATCAACAGACTCTACTCTAAATGTAGAAGAAGTATTAGTTACATTGTTTAATGTATAAGTAGTAGTAAAAATATTTCCATTTCTTGTATAGAATGTAACTGGTCTTGTATTAAAACAAATAATATTAGGACTACTTCCTAAATATGGTCTAGTACAAGATTCATCAAAACAATCATTACCACTCGCATTCCTTTGTAATATATCAATAACCTTTAATAGTTTTCCTAAACAACAAGTTTCTTTATTATTCACTGTTTACACCACCTCTTATCTATTATCTAATATAGGTTATGAGACTACTTATTTTTTGTGTAGTTAATAACCTATAACTCTATATTAGTTTATGAAAAGATATTTCTATAATTTACACTTTTAATTTTTTTTTAAATATCGTATAATTATATTGGGTGTTAGATATGAATTTATTAGATATACAGTATATAGTTATAATTGTTATTATATTAATTATCTTGTTAGCAGTGCTTAAAGCTAATAAGAAAGATGCTAATATTGATTTGAATAAACTAGTAGAATATCTTGGGGGAAAAGAAAATATTATAAGTACAGAATCAAAATTATCAAGATTTATTGTAACATTAAAAGATACTACTAAAGTAGATAAAGAATCAATACAGAAATTAGGTGCTAAAGGAATAGTTGAAATTAATAATCAATTAAAAATTATTTTAGGTCCTGATTCTAAACAATTAAAGAAATATATTGATGAATTAAAATAGAGAAAAGCTCTATTTTTTTCTTTTTTCTTCATAATTCGACAAATTTCTACAAACATCTATCATATACTTAATTTAGAAAGAGGGAAAAATATGTCGTATATTGAAGTTGTTATTGAAAATATCGTTTTTTTACTTTGTCCATTGTCATTGTACTTATTATATACAATATATAAGAAAAATTTGTCGATTGATGAAAAGGATTTAGGATTTGAGATTGCTATTATTTCATCATTATATTTTGTTTTGAGATTTGGAACAAATTGTTATAATAAATATCCAATTATATTGTTTGATATTCCATTACTTATTTGTTATTACAAAAGAAAAATATCTTTAGCAGTTTTTTTATCTTTAGTATTAATTGTCTATCAATCATTGTTTTTAAATATTAGTCCTTTATTTTTAGCATTAGAATATAGTAGTTATTTAATAATATATTCTTTATTTACTAAAAAGAAACTTAAACCTAAAAATATAGTTAATCCATTCATTATAATAAAAAGCTTTGCTTTGTCACTTGCTGTTTTTTGGTTTATTAACCCAGAAGAGATATTTATGGCAAACTTAGTTTATTTATTTACAATTCTTATAACCTTATATATAGTTACTAACATAATCATATCTATTTTTGCAGAAGGTGAAAAAATAGTGGAATTAAGATGTGATTTAGATAATATTCAGCATGAAAAAGAGTTGAGAAGTTCTTTATTCAAAGTGACTCATGAAATTAAAAATCCTATAGCAGTTTGTAAAGGATATTTAGATATGTTAGATATTAATGATAAGAAAAAGATAAGGAAATATATTCCGGTTATTAAAGATGAAATTGCTAGGACTTTAGTTCTTATGGATGATTTTCTTGATTATACTAAGATAAAAATTGAAAAAGATGATATGGATATTGTAATGTTACTAGAAGATTTGGAAGACTATTTAGAAGGATTATTTAAGAAAAATGGAATAAAAGCTTCTTTTGATTTACCTGATGAAGATATTTATATTAATGCTGACTATAATAGATTAAAACAAGTGTTTATTAATGTTTTAAAGAATGCTATAGAGGCGAAAGATGTTAATAAAGAAGAAAATAAAATAAATATAAAATTAGAAAGTGATAATAAAAATATGAAAATAATTATAGAAGACAATGGAATAGGGATGGATGAAGATACTTTAAGTAAAGTTAGTGAAATGTTTTTTACTACTAAAAATAAAGGTAGTGGTTTAGGAGTTAGTTTATCTAAAGAAATAATATTACAACATGGAGGAGAATTAGTGTATAATTCAGTAAAAGGAGAAGGTACGAGAGTAATTGTTACTTTACCTAAAACGTTAAATATGTCATAATAATATTGGGTGTGGTTATGGAAAGTAGTATTTTAGAAATAAAAGAAGAGTTAAAGAAAACATTATCTAGTTATAGATATAATCATAGTATTAATGTTATGGAAGAAGCTGTGAAGCTTGCTAAATATTATAAAGTAGATGAAAAGAAATGTGAAATCTGTGCTCTTACTCATGATATGGCTAAAGAATTTAGTGAGGAAGAGAATAGGAGATTTATTGAAAAATATGAATTACCTGAAGATATTTTATTAAAAGAAAATAAAAACTTATTACATGGTTATATAGCTGCAATTATTGTTAAAGAAAAGTATGGTTTTACTGATGATATGGTCAAAGCCGTTAAATATCATTCTACAGGATATGTTGGTATGGATATGTTAGCTAAGATAATTTATTTAGCAGATAAGATAGAGAAAGGTAAGAATTATCCTGGTATTGAGGAAGAGAGATATTATGCTTATAAAGATATAGATAAAGCTATTGTGATTTGTCTTTGTAATCAGATTAAAAAATTAGTTAAAGAAGATAAAAAAGTTAATTTATTAGCTTATACAACATTAGGTTCTTTAATTAAATAGTTATTTGTGTTACAATCTATATAGAAGACGAAAGACGGTGTTTTTATGAATGAAAATAAAGGTAAAGAGATAATTAATAATACTAATTCTACTTCTAGTAATAATAAGACAGATAGAAGTGCAATGAGAAAGAAATTAATGAAAGTTATGTTAATAGTTGTAGGTGTTTTAGTAGTAATCTTAATCATTATTTTAATCTTTTCTATTATTAGTGGAGGAGAAAGAAGCTATGAAGAGATAGAACAAGAACTTAGAGAAGCAGCAATTGAATATTATGAAGTGCAAGATGGATTGTTACCTCAAGAAGAAGGAGAAACTGTTACTGTAAGAGCTAGTACTTTAGCAGAGGCTGGATTAATGAAACCTTTAAGTGAACTTAGAAAAGATGAAGAGTGTAGTGGTAGGGTTGAAGTAAGTTTAGTTAATGATAATGTTATTTATACTCCTTATTTAGATTGTGGTAAGAATTATGTTACTAAAGAATTATATAAAGCTGTTTTAGAACAAGGTATTGTTGCAAGTGGTAATGGTTTATATGATATGAATGGAGAAAAAGTATATAGAGGAGATAAAGTTAATAATTACGTTCAGTTAGATCATAATGTCTTTAGAATTGTTAAAGTTAGAAGTGATAATAAGATTGAATTAATTCTTAATGAAACAATTGCAGATTATACAACTCATTTTGATAATAGATATAATAGTGATAGAAAATATAATAGTGGATTTAATGATTATAGAGTTAGTAGAATGTTAGATTATTTAACAAAGCTTTATAATGAGACTGGAGAAAGTGCACTTTTAAGTAATAATGATAAAGCTAAGTTGTCTAATTTTAATATATGTCTTGGTAAGAGAACTATAAGAGAAACTAATAATACTAATGCAGTTGAATGTAGTGATGCTTTAGAAAATCAAATGATTGGATTACTTACAGTAAGTGATTATTTAAATGCTTCTATAGATGCTAATTGTAAAGATACTAATGATAGAAGTTGTCAAAATTATAATTATTTGAATAATTCTGAAAGAGATTGGTGGTTAATTACTGGTAATTCTGAAAATAGTTATGAGGTTTATGTTGTTAGAAATAGTGGTTATATTGATTTAAATAATGCTTCTAGTTATAAAAGAGTAAGACCAGTTATTGTGCTAAATAATAATGTAATGATTAAATCAGGTGATGGATCTAAAGATAATCCATTTGTATTGAAATAAATAGAAGAAAGAGGGTATTTTTGATGATTAGTTTACAATTTGTTACCTGGGGGGGGGGGACTTATACTTCTTATTAAGTAATTTAGTTACTTTCTTTCATTATGACTTAAAAGAATAGAGGATAATTCTATTCTTTTTTGTGTGTAATAATGAAAGGAGTAATGAATATGGAAAATAAAAAAGTAACAGTAATAATTATAAGTATCTTGATAATAATTATATTAGTATTAGGCTTAACTTTTGCCTATCTTAGAACTGAATTAAGTGGAAGTGAACAGATAGTAAAAGTAGGAACACTAGACTTAGTATTAAATGAGACAAGTGAAGGAATAAGTTTAAATAATGCAATAGGATTAAGTGATAGTAAAGGAATGAGTACTACACCTTCTACTTTTGAACTTAAAAATAATGGGAATAAAGCAGTTGATTATATCATTTATTTAGATGACAACACTATAGGAGATAATGATACTAGAATAGATGATAAGTATTTAAAATATAACTTAAATAAAAATGGAGAAGACAGTGGAGCTTCCTTATTAACAAGTATAGGAAGTAATCCTAATAGAATATTAGATATGGGAACAATAGAAGGTGGAGGAACAAATAAATATAGTTTAAATCTTTGGATAAGTGATGAAGTAGATGGAAATTATAGTGGCCAAGTATTTAGTGGTAAGTTAAGAGTAGAAGTTTCACAGGAAAGAGTAAAACCTAATGAGCCAATACTTGATGATAATATGATAGCAGTACGTTATAATGGTAATAATTGGGTTAAGACTGATTTAGATAATAATTGGTACAATTATGATGAAGGTAAATGGGCCAATGCTGTAACAGTAAGTAGTGCTACAAGAGATGTTTATAAGAATGCAGATGTAGGAACAGAAATAAGTATGGATGATATAGAGACAATGTGGGTCTGGATACCAAGATATAGTTATAGTATAGGAAGTGAAGATGGAACAAACTATTATGGAAAGCAAGGAGATTACCTAGATAGTAGTCCAACACAAGTTTTACCAGGAGAGATAGATATAAAGTTTGTAAGTACTAATACAAAAGATAGAGGAACAGCAAGATATGTAGTAAGTGATGGAATCCAAGATAATAATTATTATACACCAGATGCTTTTACGTTTGGTGATGAGGAACTAAGTGGAATCTGGGTAGGAAAGTTTGAGACAAGTAGTAGTAATCCAAGTGCTGAATATGGAGGAGGAAATACAACAGAATTAGATGCCATGATAAAGCCTAATGTAACAAGTTGGAGATATATAAATGTAAGTAATGCCTTTAATGTAGGTTTGAAAATGAATGATGATGGTAATAGATATGGATTTAGTAATAATGTAGATACTCATATGATGAAGAATAGTGAATGGGCAATAGTAGCATATCTTTCACAATCTAAATATGGAAAGTTAGGAAATAAGAATTTTACAGGAGCGAATAAAGAAATATATCAAAATAAATCAAATCAATACATAACTGCTTGCAGCTATGGAGTACCATCTAACAATGATATAGACTATGGATGTCAATATACTTATGATATAGATATAAATGGAACAGGAGCCAGTACAACAGGAACAATTTATGGAGTATATGATATGAATGGAGGAGCCTGGGAGTATGTTATGGGTAACTATAATGATGTAATTGGAGGCAGTGGTTTTACTACTATGTTAGCTTCTAAATATTATGATAAATATACAAATGATAATGTAAGTGTGGCTTGTAATGGCAATGAATGCTTAAGTCATAGTTTATCAGAGACAGCAGGTTGGTACAATGATTCTAGGATGATGGTAAGTGAGGAGTATCCTTGGATGATACGTGGTGGCTTTTTTTATGGAACAGGATCAGGGATTTTTCATTATGGTATAAGCGAAAACGCAATGGGAGGAAGTGATTGGGGGTCATTTCGCTTAGTAGTAACAATAAGATAAAAACTGATTATATTAAAAACTATAATTTTTAGAAGAGATAAACTTTCTCTTCTTTTTTGTATAAATATTATTTTTTAGAGCACTATATTATTAGGTGATAACAATATGACTAATAAAAAATATAATGCTTTAGTAAAAAAATATACTCCTAAAGAGAATAAAGTAAAATATGCTTTAACTGCTTTCTTTGTAGGAGGATTTGTGGGATTACTTGGAGAGTGCTTGATTAGACTTTATATCATGCTCTTTGATATTTCTCGTAATGATGCTTCTACTTATATGATTATAACCTTTATCTTCTTTGCTTCTTTGTTTACGGCCTTAGGCTTCTTTGATAAGTTAGTAGCGAAAGCAAAAGCTGGGCTTTTAATACCTATAACAGGTTTCGCTCATTCTATGACTAGTGCAGCCTTAGATTATAAAAATGAAGGACCAATATATGGAATAGGTAGTAATGTTTTTAAACTTGCTGGTTCAGTTATCTTTTATGGAGTAGTATCTGCTTGGTTTTTTGGACTTATTAGATATTTGTGGGAGGTTTTAGTATGATACTTAATTTTAGAAATGTTTATTTAGATAATGTTAGTACTGTTTGTGGACCTTATGAAGCGAAAGGACCACTTGGTAAGAATTTTGATAAGAAATATAATGACTTATATGCACGTGAGAAATCTTTTGAAAAAGCAGAGATTAGATTGCTTGAAGATAGTATAAAAATACTACTAAAAAAAACTAAACTAACATCTAATGATATAGATTTGGTAATAGCAGGAGATCTTTTAAATCAAATAGCTTCTTCATGTTATGGTGCTTTAAATTTAAAAAGTCCATTTCTTGGAATTTATACTGCTTGTGCTACTAGTATTGAAGGGTTATTAATCGGTGCTACTTTTATAGATAGTGGAAAAGTTAATAATGCTCTTATTTCTTGTTCATCACATAATATGTCTAGTGAAAAACAGTTTAGAAATCCTACTGAATATGGTTCTCCTAAACCTATGACTGCTACATTTACGGCAACAGGTGGGGCTAGTGCTCTTCTTTCTAATAAACCTGGTAAAATTAGAGTTGTTAATGGTCTTATTGGAACGATTGTTGATTATAATCAGAAAGATGCTTTTAATATGGGGGCTGCTATGGCAGGGGCAGCTGCTGATACTTTATATAAATATCTAAAAGAAACTGATACGAAAGCTAGTGATTATGATTTAATATTAACGGGAGATTTAGGTAAATATGGTAAAGAAATATTAAAAGATTTAATGCTTAATGAATATAATATAGATTTATCTAAAAATTATAATGATTGTGGTACGATGCTCTATGACTTAGAAAAACAAAAAGAAGTAATGGCTGGAGGAAGTGGACCTGTATGTTCAGCTTTAGTTAATTATAGTACTATTATTAAAGGACTTATGGAAAATAAATATAAAAAAGTGTTATTAATTGCAACAGGTGCTTTATTCTCACCTATAATGCTTTATCAGAAAGAAAATATTCTATCTATTGCAAACTTAATATGTTTGGAGGCGATATAAATGTATTTTATTAATTCATTTCTATTTTGTGGAATTGTCTGTCTAATTGCTGAACTAATTCTAGATAATACTAAACTTACTCCTGGTCATATAACAACAATGTTTGTAGTAGTTGGAGCAGCTTTAGATGCCTTTTCTATATATGACTTTTTTATCGCTAAAGTAGGAGGTGGAGCCTTACTACCTATTACTAGTTTTGGACATTCTTTAATTCATGGAGCGTTACTAGCAGCAGAGTCTCATGGTATTATTGGTCTTTTAATGGGAGTGTTTGATCTTACCGCAGCAGGAATAACGGCAGCGATTATCTTTACTTTTGTTTTTACTTTAATTTTTAAAGCAAAAGACTAGTTAGTGTAAATAATAATAGTAGGAGGTTATTTATGAAAATATTAATACTGCTATTATTATTATTATTATTATTATTATTATTATTTTGTTATATGAATGTTGATGCTAAGACTATAACAACGCCATATTTAAAAATAGGAGAAGTAGATGGAAATTATAAATGTAATGATAAGGAACGAATAGAGATAGTTACTTATTATGAACTTGAGAAAATAAATAGAGATTTTAAGTATTTGGAAAGACCTTTTAAAGAGTATAAAATTAAAGGAGATAGAGTCAAATATGGAGAGTATGGAGAATATCAAAAAGAAAGGCTAGAAAATAGTAATTTAGATGAAGATGTAAAAACTATCTATTATTATCAAGAATTAAAGAAGATAGATTCTTTAATAATTAAAAATATAAATAATCTTATGATTACTAAAGTAACTTTAAAATATAAAGATAAAGTTATATATAATTGTGATAAAACTAGTGATGTTTATAAAATAAAACTCTCTAAAAAATATAGTCCTGAGTATTTAACTTTAGAAGTAAAATGTTTTTTGAATCAAGGAGATTTAAAGGGAAGCTTTGATGTTTTGAATTCTAATTATATTAAAGAGAAAGTAGAAGTAACTACTAAGGGTGTTAATAATATAAACTTAGCTTTAATAAACTGTCTTTCTAAAACTATTTATGATGATAAAAAAGTTAAAGCTAGTTCTATTACTAATAATTTTTATATAAATGTAATAAAAAAAGAGAAGCTTTATCGTTATCGTAAAAAATATTATCAGTATTATAAAGATGAAAATGTTATAGATACTAGGGTATTAGAAGGTTATAGAGTTATTAAGACTTTTAATAAGTATTATTTATATAGAAAAGAAGAGATTGAAGTCTTTGATGAAATAGTACTTGATAGTTATTTAGATTTAGATAAAGTAATAAAAAGAAGTACTGTTCCGCTTAGTAAATTAGAATTTATTTATGAAAATAATTGTAGTAAGACTGATTTAGTAATTAAATATAAAGACTTTAAAGAAACTATTAAAGTTACTTTTAAGTGTGAAAAATCTTCTAAAAGTAGAATAAGTGTTGGTAAAACTAAATCTTTTGGAAGAGTAATTTTGGCTTTTTTGTTTAAGACTTTATTTTTAAGAAATTTGTAGGTGAAAATTAAGCACTAGTTCTGTCGAAACTGTTGTTAATTAAGTAAAAACTTTTTATTATTAAGGCAGGATAGAAAGGACTGGTTGTTAGTGAATGATAAGATATTAGAATATGAAGGTTTAGTTAGGAGTATTACTAGTAAGTATAATTTTAGAAGTGATTATGATGATTTGTATCAAGCTGGGATGTTGGGGTTACAACTTGCTATAACAAAATATGATGAAAGTAAAGAGACAAGTTTTGCAGATTATGCTTATCTTTGGATAAAAGGAGAAGTGTTAAAGACAATAAATTGTGATTATCAAATTCATGTTTCTAGTGATACTTATAAACTTAATAAAGAAATTAAAGAGACTAGAGAATATCTTTCGCAAAATTTGGGAAGAGAGCCTACTACTTCGGAAATAGCATATATGTTAGGAGAAAGTGAAGAAAAGATAGTAAGTGTTATTAATGCTGTTAGTACTCCATATAGTTTAGATAACAGTTATATAGATGATGATTGTAATCTTTATAATAAAATAGCTTTAATAGAAAAAGGTTATGATGTAGGAGTATTAGACTTAAAAGAAGCGATTATGGGGCTTGAAGAAAGTGAAAGAGAACTAATTACTTCGAGATATTATCAAGATATGACACAGAAAGAAACGGCGGAAGTTCTTGGAATTAGTCAAGTTCAAGTTAGTAGAAAGGAGACAAAGATATTAGAAAAAATTAGAATGCAAATTTCTTAAATTTGTTGAAAAATTAAAAATTGACTTCAAAAGAGGGGTCAATTTTTAATTTTCTCTAGAGGAATTTTGAAAATTCAAGGTAGTTTATCCTTCTAATTACTAAATTTCGTAAATTGCAATATATTTTTACTTATGTTAGAGTGTAGGCATCTGTACAGATAAATTATTTAATTTATGGAGGTTATTAATGAAAAAAGAAGAAAAGAAAGAGAAAAGATTTATTAGTCTTTTATCAGATACTACATTTAAACATTTCTTTAAAATAGAAGACTATAAAGAATTCTTTAATACTATTATTAAACCTATTATAGATATGGATATTAAGGATTTTAAGTTATATGATGCTGAACTTAATAGTGGTAATGAAAAACGTGATTATCGTTTAGAT
>CALVQY010000034.1 GCA_944358355.1 uncultured Bacilli bacterium
ATCATTAACTTTTGTTCTTTAAAAGAATAAGTTCCCATTATAAATTTTTCGGGAACTTTGAATTTTATTTAACATTTAGTAAAAAACAAGTCTTAAAATAATTGTCAAAAATAGTCGATTATGTTATACTTTATTATAGTAGTGGAGAAGTGAATAGGGGTGATAATAGTGCAAAGCAAGCAAATAAAACTATTTGAGAAGATTGTTAATATATTACTTAACATATTAATAATCATATTTGCTTTTATATTGCTAGTATCTATTTATAATAATATACAAATTACTATTTTTAAAAATGACTATTCTAGTTTTTTTGGCTACTCTCTTTTTGAAGTTCAAACTGGTAGTATGAGTGGAACTATAGAAGTTGGAGATTGGATAGTTGTTAAAGAGACTAATGATATAGAATTAAATGATATTATAACTTATAAACAAGGTGATGAATTTACTACACATAGAGTTATTGAAAAGTATAATGATACTTATGTAACTAAAGGTGATGTAAATAATACTAAAGATGAACCTATTACTGATGAAGAAATAGTTGGTAAAGTAGTTAATGTATTGCCCCATTTTGGTATTTTACGTAAAACCTTGTTTAATCCTTTAGTTGTTGTTTCTTTGATTATTACTTTATTTTTAATTAGTTTTGCTTTGAAGAAAGAAGATAAAGAAAAAGAATTGAAACTTAAGAAAAAAATGGAAGAAGTTATTTCAAAAGTTAAAGATAAAGATACTGTTAAAGATAAAGAGAAACCTAAAGAAGTAGATAAGCCTAAAGAAAGAATTAAAATGAACTTTAGAAAGAAGATTGATCATTCTAAAGATATACCTAAAGTAAAATCAAATAGTAAAGTAAAAATAAATAAAATTAGTGGTAGTGATGATGATATAGAAGTATTAGATGTAGATGATATATCTACTGATGAAGATTTGGATAAAACAATGTACTTTAGAATGATTCAAGTTGATAAAGATGAAATAGAAAAGACTTATTCAAAGATAAAAGAATCTAAAGAAGAAAATGAGATAATAATAGATGATAATGAAGATGAGAAAGAAAATACTAAGGAAGAAGTAATTAAACATAATTTAGAGCTTATTCAAAATAAACGTAAGAAATGTAAGACAATTATTGAAAAAGCGATGGTTATTAAAGAAGATGAAATAGAAGAGTTAATTAAAGTATTAAATTTTAATCAAGAATTTAAAGTTAATGAACCTACAATAAAAGATACTTTGTTAAAAGCTTATATTGATGCTAGATACTATAATAATTGTGGAGATATTAATGTTTCTTATGATGGAAGAAACGTAGGTGCTAAACTAGAAAAAGTTATTGATAATACTTCTTTTGAGATGATTAGAACATATAAAGGTAATGATAGTGGATTTAAAGATAAAGTTATGAAGTTTAATACTATCTTTAAAATTATTACTTATATAGAGAAATATGCTAAAATTCAAGATTTAGATGATAAGAAGAATAAATATAGAAATAAACTTAGGGAATATTTAAATAATGACTTTTTAACTGATGATTTAGCGAATAAGTTAGTTAGTAAATTAATAAAAATTACAAAAACATATAATAATATGCTTAAATACTCTTTAGATAAAATGCAAACTAATTTATTTAAGATAAAATATAATAGGATTGCTAATAGAAAGATTTTTGCTTTGGAAATAGATCATAACTTGTCCTTTAGTAAGATATATAGTGATTATATTATTGAAAAGACTTATAATGAAGAAGGAGTTGTTTTTGATAGATTAGCTGTTTTAATTAATATTTTATCAACTAGGATTGTAGTAAATATGTTAAAAGGAGATTTTGCTTCTAAGTATTTGTTGTATATTCCTTATAACTTATATGCTAAAACTAATAAGATAAACGATATATTTGAAATGTTTGTAGATGAGTTTGCTAAAAATTCTATTGTTGTTTTAATTAATTATGATGAGATAGATGATGATAAAACAATGATTAAATCTTTAGTTAAAAAAGGCTATAAGTTTGCTATAAATATTGATGATAATAATATAAATGATAAAGATTTAGAACTTATGTATATTGTAGATTATATATTTGTTTTAAATGAAGAGAATAAAAAGAGGATTCCGAAAGATTTACGTGGCAAAGTGATTGTTGAAGATATTAGGGGTAAAGTTAATTAGATAGAGGTGCTTTTTATGAATACATTTATTAGATTTTTTTACGAATTTATATCAATATTCTTTGAAGGAATTGGTATGGTTTTTGGAGGTATATTTAATGGTATAATTAAGATGTTTAATTTTACGGAATATGCTAAAGTTATAGATAGTTATAAAGATAGTTTTAATGGAAAAGAAATGGTATTTGTTGTTTTAGCAGTAGTTTTTCTTCTTCTAATTATTGGTATTATTATCTTTTTAATAGTTCTATTTGTAAGAGCTATTTTAAGAAAGATTCATAATAATTTCAATAAAGATGAACTATTAGAAGAAATTGCTAATTTAAATAATAAAGTTAGAAAACTTATGAAAGAAAAAGATGAACTTATGGCTATGAAAGTGTCACAGTTAGGACTTAATCCAGATGAAGAAGAGAGTGAAGATACTAATGAAGAAGAGGAAAATGTAGATCAGGGTATTAGGTTTCCTAAACTTGTGTCTATTGATAAAGCTTATGAAGGCTATAAGATAAAAAATTATAATAATGATTATACTTTAGAAGCTTTAATAGATGATTTTAGATGTTTTGCTGCTAGTAAGTTGCATCTTTACTATGATGATACAATTTTAAGACCATTTTTTGCAGGACTTGCTTGTGGTAGGCTTATTATCCTTCAAGGTATCTCTGGTACTGGTAAAACATCTTTAGCTTATGCTTGGGGTAAATTTGTCAATATTGATTCTTGTGTAGCTTCTGTTGAACCTTCTTGGCGTGATAAATCTGACTTTTTAGGTTACTTTAATGAATTTACTAAGAAATTTAATGAAACTAAGCCACTTGGTGAGATATATAGAGCGACTTTTGATGATAATATTCATACTATTATTCTAGATGAAATGAACTTGGCACGTGTTGAATATTATTTTGCAGATTTCCTTTCTATTCTAGAAATGCCTAGTAAAGATGAATGGGTAATTGATTTAGTACCTAGTGGTTGGCCTAATGATCCTGAAAAGATTGTAAATGGTAAGTTGAAGATTCCTTCTAATTTATGGTATATAGGAACAATAAATAATGATGACTCTACTTTTATGGTTACTGATAAAGTATATGATAGAGCGATGCCTATTGATATTAATATTAAAGTTAATCCATTTAAATGTAGAGAACAAGAGGCAGTTAATTTAAATGCTAGTTATTTAGAGAACCTATTTGAAGATGCGAAAGAAAAATATCCACTTTCTGAAAAGGGCCTTGCTGATGTTAAAGAAGTAGATGATTATGTAATTAAACACTTTAGAATTGCTTTTGGTAACCGTATTATGAAACAGTTAGGTACATTTGTTGCAATTTATGTAGCATGCGGCGGTAAAGAAGTAGAAGCGATTGATTACTTTATTGCTAAGAAAATATTACGTAAATTCGATCAGTTAAGTGTTGCCTTTATTCGTGATGAGATTGATCCTTTTATTACTTATTTAAATAAAAAATTTGGTAAAAATGTAATGAAAGAATGTATAGACTATTTAGAGAACTTAAAAAAGAGCATATAGTTAGGGGTTGATATATATGGGCTTAAATCTTAGTTTAGATGATGAGAAAAATCTTAATAGTAGGGTTTTTCTCGATAAGTTGAAAAGTGAGATGAATTATAAATCTTTATATAATGGTGATTTAATCTCTTTTGATTGGCTTGAGAAAATAGAATTTGCTTGTCCATATATAGATATAATTGTTAGAAATCCTAAGCTTACTTTAATACAAGAAGAAAATTTAGTTAAAGTAGAAAGGTCTAAGAGAATTACAGTTGCTAGTGTTAAAGATTTAGCGAAACATACGCAATATATAGAAGATGTTGATAAGAAGACTAATGATGTTAGACCTTCAAAGATATTAGATATTAGAAATGAAGAGACTTATAATATATACGAAAATAGATTTTTATATACTTTGATTAATGATTTGCATAGATTTGTTGCTAATAAAGAAAAATTACTTGATAATTTTGAACTCAATAAAAATAAAACTTTAGAATATAAAGCATCTTCTATGACTAATAAAGAAAAAGTTAATATAGAATTAAAAGTCTCTTCTAATTCTTTGCCTTCTAAACAAGATGATAAAAAGTTAGAAGAAGAGATAAATCATGCTAAGAAGAGATTAAAAAGAGTTAATGATTATCTATTTAGTTGGGATAAATCAGAGATGGTTAAAGCTCTTGCTAAAGAACATGTTAATTTTGTTAGTCCACCTTTAAAAAAGACAAATATTTTACTTAAGAATCCTAATTTTAGAATTGCTGTTAGATTGTGGGATTATATTAGGACTTATGATTTAGATAAGAGGGATGATTCTAAGGAGAGTGATGATAATAATAGTATTGATGTAATGAAAAGTTTTTTAGATCATTCATTCTTAATAGATTATGCTGTTATGGATTCAATGGTTAAATTAAAAAGAGAACAGAAGAAAAATATGACGCAGTATGCAGTTGTTATCTTAACTGAAGAGATTAGTAGAGTTATGGATTTGCTTGCTAGTTGTGGTTATAAAACTAATGAAGATGAACTTTTATCTTTGATTGTTAAACAGCTTAAAGATGATAAAAGAGATAGATTAGTGGGGGCAGAAGATGTTAAGAAGAAGTTTAAAAGTGCAATGGAAGAATATTTAGAAAGGACACAGAAGTATTTGTAATATGAAGAAATTTGATTATCATAAATTATTAAGAATATTAAAGATAGTTCTTAATGTTATAGTAACTATTTTTGTAATTTTGTTTTTTGTTGTAGTATGTCTGCAACGTTTTAGTAATAATAGACTTTCCTTCTTTGATTATAGAATGTTTACAGTTATATCTGGAAGTATGGAGCCTAAATATGTAATTGGAGATGTTTTAATATCTAAAAAGATTGATCCTAGTGATGTTAAAGTTGGTGATACAATTAGTTATTTAGGAAAAGAAGGAACTTTTGCTAATAAAGTTGTTACTCACGAAGTTGTCGATATAGAAAAAGATGCTGATGGTAAGTATTATTTTCATACTAAAGGTCTTGCAAATGTGATTGAAGATCCTATTGTGTATGAAGATCAATTATATGGTAAAGTTATATATAAATCTGTAATCTTATCATTTATTTATAAGATTATAAGTACTAACATTGGTTTATTCCTTTTCATTGTTATACCAATTTTATATATTGTAGGTTCTGAAATATTATCTGTTATGTTAGAAAAAGAAGAAAGAAGAAGAAAAATAAAAGGATAGGGTGGTGGCACCTATGAAGAAGAAACACTTAAAATTAAATATTATGTCATTATTTTTTGTGGCAGTGTCTCTTTTATCTATTACTCTTGCTTGGTTTGCTTATAGTGGTATTGCTAATACAGCGACAGAAGTAGATGTAAAGGCTTGGTATATTGAGTTTTCAAAAAATAATGAGACTGTATCTAATGAAGTTGTTTTATCTTTGAATGATATTTATCCTGGTATGGAAGAAGTAACTGAAAAGATTGATATTAAAAATCTTGGTGATACTGATGCTAAATTAGATTATTCTATAGAATCTGCTAGGATATTAGATGATGAATTGAAGAGTAGTGATAATTCTACTGAACAGGTTTTAGATGAACTTTCTCATGATTATCCTTTTCATATAAATATTTCTTTAAATAAAAAATTTGTTAATGCTCATGATGATACTAGTCAGTTTGAGGTTTCAGTTTCTTGGCCACTTGATTCTTTAGATAATTCTAAAGATAGTGAATGGGGTTCTAAAGCTTATCAGTTTCAAGAGAGTGAAGAGAAAAAACATCAAAGTGATCCTAATTATCAACCTAGAACTTCTCTTAAAATAGTTATTAGTATTAAGGCTGAACAGTATGTTTTAGATAATGAAGCGCTTGATACAGATTATTATTTGGGGAAATTAGTTTTATATGATGTAGAAAAGAATACTACTTGTGATAGTCTTAGTTCTACTTGTATAAAGACTTATGTTATTGATGATGATAATAAAGTTGGAGATGTTAATGTGTCTTTGTTACCTGATTTGTTCCAAAGTTATAGTATGGGGCCTTATAATAATTATGAGATGCTGTTAGATAGTAGTACAGAGAATTTTAATGTTACTACTAGGGCACTGACAGTAGAAGATGTAGTTAATATTATTTCTAGTGATATAGAATCTTCTTACTTAGTTAGAGATGGTATTTCAGATGTTATTATAGGTAATCTTGATTATAATGATAGATTTGATAAAGCATTAAATTTGATGATTAGTGGTAATGGATATTATAAGTTCTCTAATCAGAGGTTTCCATATCTTTCTACTAGTAAATGTTATTGGATTAATAGGGAATATAATACTGATAAAGCATTTGCCCTTGTAAAAATTGATGATAATAATTCTAAAGTATATGGAGAGTTAAAAACTTCAGAATGTAGTGTTGTACCAGTTCTAGAAGTTGCAAAATCTAAATTAGAAGAATAAAAAAAGAATCATAATTGTGATTCTTTTTGATTGCTTGAATTTTGTTCGAAGTTAATGCTAGCGGTTATTTCTAAAGGAGTATTTTCATTAGCAGCTTTAGTTCCTATTTCTGTATCTTGCGTATCATCTAATTGTTCATTTTCTCCTTCATACCATTCAAAATATATTCTTACTGTAAAGGGTTCAAATTTAAAATTATCAATTGTATTATCATATAATAAAGTTTCATTTATACTATTTTCTTCAAGAGGAATAGTTTCTATTTGGTCTCCTTCAATATAGTTATTATCTAAAATAGCATAATCTGTAATTAATAAGTCTTTTACTTCTTCATTTTTTACTTCTAGATTTATAGAATAGTCAAATGATACATCAACGTTTGTTGGATCAATATCAATATCTACATATCCTTTAGAAGATGGGGCAATGGTATTAGTTGCAATATTACTATTTTCTTCAAGGACTGGTGTTAAGTCTATAGAAGATGATGTATTGCTAGTTATATCAACATTATTAACTAATATTTGCCATTTTGAGAAGGCCATATCAATATTACCAGTCGCTTTCGATACATATCTTGAGAAAGTGTTACTCATTAAGTTTAAAGTAATTGCCAGCGACAGGATTACTAATAATATTTTAACTTTCTTAATCATAAAAATTCCCCTTTTCTTTACATTTTAATTGTATAATAATTGACATAACTTTTCAATTAGGTAGATATCCTTTTATGTAAATGCTGCGTAAATAAGTGTAAAAAATATATTTTTGTCACTTTTTAACACTTTGTCAATAATTTAAAACAATGCTAAAAAAATGTAGTATTTTCTTTAAAAATATAGTATATTTCTATTAAAGGAGGAGATTATGACAGCTTTTTGGTTAGTATTATTTGTTATTCTATCTTTGATTGAATTAGCGACGGTAAATTTAGTATCAATTTGGTTTGCAGTAGGGGCCTTAATTACAACCTTTGCATCTCTTGCTACTGATAATCTCATGGTACATTTGGCAGTATTTACGATTAGTTCTATCTTGTTATTACTTTTAACAAAACCCTTTGTTAAGAAAATTAAAAGAAGAGAAGTAGTACCTACTAACTTAGATAGAGTTATTGGTAAAGTTGGAGTTGTTACTGAAAAAATAGAAAAAGATGGTATAGGAGAAGTTAAAGTTCTAGGAAAAAGATGGAGTGCATATAGTAATAAAAAAATAGAAGTAAATAGTAAAATAAAAGTATTATCTATTAATGGTGTTAAACTTAAAGTAGAAGAAATTAAGGAGAGTGATTAAGATGTTTTGGATTATATTAATAGTAATTGTTGTTATTTTAGTATTGGGAGTAAAAGTTATTCCTCAATCACAATCTAAAGTAATAGAACGACTTGGTACTTATTACAAGACACTTGGTACAGGACCTCATTATGTAGTACCATTTATTGATAGAGTAGCATCTACTGTATCATTAAAAGAAATAGTTAAAGACTTTGCACCTCAACCTGTTATAACTAAAGATAATGTTACAATGCAAATAGATACAGTTGTTTATTTTCAGATAACTGATCCTAAGCTTTATACATATGGAGTTGAAAGACCAATTAATGCCATTGAAAATTTAACGGCAACAACACTTCGTAATATTATTGGTGAGTTAGAACTTGATCAGACATTAACTTCAAGAGATATCATTAACTCTAAAATGAGATCAATTCTTGATGAAGCGACTGATCCTTGGGGTATTAAAGTAAATAGAGTAGAAGTTAAAAATATTATTCCACCTCGTGATATTCAAGATGCGATGGAAAAACAAATGCGTGCTGAACGTGAAAGACGTGAGAAGATATTACAAGCGGAAGGTGAGAAAAAGGCTGCTGTATTAATTGCTGAAGGAGAAAAAGAAAGTACAGTTTTAAGAGCAGAAGCACAGAAGGAAGCGGCTATTAAGAAAGCGGAAGGAGAAGCTGAAGCGATTATAAAAATTAAAAATGCGGAAGCGGAAGGTATTAGATTACTTAAAGAAGCGAAAGCTGATAGTGCAGTCTTAAAACTAAAAAGCTATGATGCGATGGTTAGTGTTGCTAATGGACAATCTACGAAGATAATAGTTCCTAGCGATTTACAAAACTTAGTAACAGCAGGAACAGTACTTAGTGAGACATTTAAAGAAGGGAAGAAATAATTTGAAATTTCTTTCTTTTTTTGATATAATATGCCTTAATTAAAGGGGGATTCTATGATAGATTTAACTAGTGATAAAATTAGAAGTGATGTTGTTAAAAGAAAGTTTTATGATGAAGATGATTCTTTTTTTGAAGAGCTTAATATAACAAGAGAAGACTATTTAGATATTAATAAATATTTAATAGAATTAAGTGATGGCTATTATTATGCTAAAAGAGTAACTGAGTTTCAGCTTTGTAATGAAATAGTAGGAAGATATTTAGGAAATAAACTTGGACTTGATACTACTTCTTTAGAGATATTATTTGATAAAGGTAAAGTAAAAATAGTAACACCTAATTTTAAAAAGAAGAATGTAGTATATAAAGTACCTATAGATGATATAAAATTAATGACTAGTCATGAGTATAATGTAGATAATTTAAAACTATTTCCTAGAGAATATCAAGAAGAACAAATTAAATTAATTGCTTTAGATATTATGATGGAGCAGACTGATAGATATGGTGAAAATATGGGCGAGATTGTAAGGGGTAATTCCTTAAAACTAGCACCACTTATAGATTTTTCAGAAAGTTTTAATCGAAGATTAAATCCTTCTTTTTTCTATTCTAATTCTTACGTTTGTTTACCTAAAGATATAAAGAATATTGATAAGTTTTTAAATGATTTTCCAGAAGCATATCAATATTTTATTGAAATGTTTGGTACAGAAGAAGATGAACTTTTAAATTATATAGAAGGTAATTATCCTATAAAAGTTTCAGATAGAGTGATTTGGAAATATAATAATGTTATTTTTCAGAATGAAAAAATATTAACACTTATAAAATAAAAATAGGGGGATACTATTATGAAAATTATTACTAATACAAATAATAATACTTATAATTTTAGAACAGATATTATAGACAAAAATTTTAATAACTATAGTAGAAGACACATAAAAAAGATACTTAGAAATAAATTAAATATTAGTTTTGAAGAGTATGATGAACTTTTAAAAGATTATTTAGTTAGATTAAGTGATGGTTATTATTATAGTAAAATGATTGAATTAAAAGAATTTTGCTGTGAAGCGATAGGGAGATATTTGTGTAGGAAAGTAAATTTAGAAACAACAAATTTAGAAATATCTGAAATTTTATATGATAAAATAATAATAGTTACTCCTAATTATCGTAAGAGAAATAATAATTATTATTCTTTGGAAGATAATTTTGAATTTGAAGATGTTATTACTAATTATAATGATTGGTATTTTGAAGATTTAGATAAAGAATTACAAGATGAATTGTTAAAATTAATTGCCATAGATTTAATGATGGAACAGACTGATAGATATGCTAGAAATATGGAAGTATATAGTGATATTAGTGGTAATAAACATCTTTCACCAATTATTGATTTTGCTTTTGCTTTTGAAAATATAAATAATTATTCTTACTTTAATCCTTATATTGCTATAGAAAAAATTCCTAGGGTTCTATCCTTATTCTATAACAAATATCCTGAGGGTTTTCCTTATTTCAAGAAAATATTCAGTAGTTGTAGTGAAGAATTATTTGCTTATATAGAAGATAATTATCCAGTTAAGGTAAATTTAGAAGTAAAAGATAATATTAGAAAAACGATTGATAAAAATCAAAAAATATTGAAACTTATGAATAGAGGTTAATAATGTTTAAGAAAAATAATACAGTAGAATATCTATTAAATTGTAGTAATGAATATTTTTTTAATGAACTTGGGGTTACTAAGTGGGAATATCTTAATAGATATAAAGATTATATAATAAAACAAGATAATGAATATTTTTTTAGAAAAAGAATTAGAGATGTATTTTTATATAACGAAATTATAGGGAGATATTTGTGTAAAAAGATTAGTCTTGATACTACAGATTTAATAATAGATAAAAAAGGGTTCTTTTCAAATATAATGTTAACACCTAATTATCATAGTAAAGATTGTGATTATTATAGACCAAGAGATAATTTTGATGAATCAATGGAAGTTAATTGTTTTGATGATATATATTTTAAAAACTTAGAAAAACCTTTAAAAGATGATATTTTAAAATTAATAGCTTTAGATATGATGATGGAACAGATTGATAGATATTCTAGAAATATGGAGATTGCTATAATAAATAATAATGAAAGATTGGCTCCTATTATAGATTTTGAACTTGCTTTTAATAATAATAGAAATTATATTTATTTTAATCCTTATATTATAATAAGAAAAAACATAAGAAGTTTAGATGCCTTTTATAATAAATATAGTGAAGGTTATAAATATTTAGAGGAGATGTTTAAAGTTAGTGCTAGTGAATTATTTGATTATGTGTTAGAAGAATATGAATTAGATGCTAAAAAATTAGTAAAGAAAGATATATATAGAACTGTAAAAAGGAATCATGATATTGTTAGAGAGTTAAATGGTAGAAGTTAAAAAAATGATATTTGTAAAGATATAAGTAGTGGTAATTAGACTACTTTTCTTTTGCAAAAAAATCTATATTTTTTGGCCTTTAAATAGTATAATGTAATTATAAGAAGGTGATAGATAGTGTCTTATATTAGTGTTAAGAATTTAACTAAAATTTATAAAATGGGAGAAGTTACAATAAAAGCGATTGATAATGTTTCTTTTGATATTGATGAAGGAGAACTTACGGTTGTTCTTGGGCCAAGTGGTGCTGGGAAAACAACTATATTAAATATTTTAGGAGGAATGGATAAAGCAAGTAGTGGTAAAGTTATTATAGATAATAATGATATTGCAAAATATAATAATAGAAAATTAACAGATTATAGACGTTATGATATAGGATTTGTCTTTCAATTTTATAACCTTGTAGGTAATTTAACTGCTTTAGAAAATGTATCACTTGCAAGTCAAATATGTAAGAATCCTATGAATAGTGAAGAAGCTTTAAAAAGAGTTGGACTAATGGACAGAAAAGATCATTTTCCTGCGCAATTAAGTGGTGGGGAACAACAACGTGTTTCTATCGCTCGTGCTATTGCAAAGAATCCGAAAATATTACTTTGTGATGAACCTACTGGAGCCCTTGACTCTAAAACTGGTAAAAAAATAATAGAACTATTACAAGATACTTGTCACAAGACGAAGACTACAACTATAATTATTACTCATAATGCTGTTATTGCAGAGATAGCTGATAAAGTTATTAAAGTTAAGAATGGTAAAATAGAAAGCGTTACTGTTAATAAACATCCTAAACTTGTTAAGGAGATTGATTGGTAATGTTAATCTTTAAGAATAGTTTTAGAAAAATTTGGAAGTCTAAGGGAAGATTTTTATCGTTAATACTTATTGTTATCTTAGGAACATCTTTCTTTGCAGGAGTTAGAGAAACTGCTAGTGATATGATTAAAACCTTAGATAATTATTATGATGAGACTAATTTATATGACTTTAAAATAGTTAGTACAATGGGACTTACAGATGATGATATTAAATCATTAGAAGAGATAAAAGGTATAGAAGAAGTGGAAGGAACATACTCAATTGACACTCTAATAGATGGTAATGCTGTTAAAATTAGTGCTTTATCTGATATTAGTAAAGTGACATTGGTTGATGGAAAAATGCCTAAAAAAATAGGTGAGTGTCTTGGAGAAGAGGGATACTATAATATAGGAGATACTATTAAAATAGAAGATGATACTTATCTTAATAATAACACTTGTAAAATAGTAGGAACTGTTAATAGTAGTAGTTATATTTATGAAAATAAAGGTATATCGACAGTAGGTGATGGAAAACTTGATAGTTTAATTTATGTGCCTAAAGATAATTTTAAACTTGATTATTATACAGAAATATATTTAGTGGCGGAAGGTACTAAGAATGAATTATCTTATAGTGATAGTTATGATGAAATAATAGAGAAAGTTAATAAAAAATTACAGGAATTAAAGCCTTTAAGAGAGACAGCAAGATATGAAGAGATACTTAAAGAGGCGATGGATAAAGTAGTTAATGCTGAAAATGAACTTGCTAAAGTAAAAAGTGAAAATGAAAGTAAGTTTAATAATGCTTTGACGGAGTTAAATTCTAATAAAATAAAACTTGATGAAGGATTAGAAGAATATAATAGTAATTTATATACTTTAAATAAAACTAAAGAAGATACAGAGAAAGAAATAAATAATGGCTTTAATGCTTTAAATAATGCTAAGAGTGAATTTAATAATGCCTTAAATATGGCAGGTCTTACAGTAGATAGTTTGCAACCTACACTTGATACGATTAATACTAATATAAGTAATTTAGAAAAACAGTTAGAAGGAATTGATTCAAGTGATAGTTTATATGAAACAATTAATGCTAGACTTAATGAATTAAAGAGTAATAAATCTAATATAGAGACTTTGATTAATACAAATAAGACTATAACTGAACAAGAGACTACCTTAAATACTTCTTTAAGTACTTGGAATAAGGAATATAATAATGCTATAAATGAATTAAATAGTGCTAAAAAAGAAATCGATGATGGTTATAGGGAGTTAGAAAAAGGTTATGATGAGTATAATACTAACTATAATTTATATCTAGATGAAATATCTAAATATGAGACAGAAATAAATGAAGCGAAGAAAGAGATAAATAATATAGAGAAACCCGTTTGGTATTTATTAACAAGAAGTGATTTAACAGGTTATACTAGCTTTTATGAAAGTGCTACTAAAGTAGATTCTATTGCAGCTGTTTTTCCAATATTTTTCATTCTGATAGCATTTCTAATGGCTTTTAATACAATGAATAGAATGATAGAAGAAGAACGAAGTGAAATTGGGGCCTTTATTTCTTTAGGTATTAGAAAATCTACAATTTCTTTTAGTTATCTTTTATATGTTTTTATCGCTTGTGTTTTAGGGCTTGTAATAGGACTTAGTATTGGTTATACAGTAATACCAAGAATATTATATACAGTATATGCAGCATCCTTTACAATACCAGAATTATCTACTTATGCTAATCCTTATGCTTGTTTAATCATTGTCTTAACAACAATAATCTTAATGAGTATAGTAGTCTTTATTACTCTTATTAAGGACTTTAGATTAGCACCTGCTACTATATTAAGGCCTGCTGCTCCTAAAAATGGTAAAAAGATATTATTGGAGAGAATTAAACCTTTCTGGAGACATTTATCATTTTCTTGGAAGATAACCCTACGTAATTTGTTTAGATACAAGAAAAGAATATTTATGACTGTCTTAGGTATAGCAGGATGTACTGCCTTATTATTAACTGGATTTGGTATTAAAGATAGTTTAAGTGACCTATTAGATATCCAATATGGAGAAATACAGCATTATGATGCCACACTTGTCTTAAATGATGATGTTGATAAAGATGATGTTACTAAGAGTTTATCTCTTAATAATTTAACAAATTATACAACTACTAATATAGCTAGTTTTACCTTTAAAGCTAATAATAAGAACTTAGACTTTACTTTAATTGCCTTTATGAATGAAGATAATATAAATGATTACGTTACATTAAAATTTCTTGATGGCAGTGATTTAAACTTAAGTGATGATGGAGTTATTATTACTGAGAAGATGGCAGAGTTGTTAGATGCTGAAGTAGGAAAGAATATTAGTATTAGGAACAGTGATAATGAACTATTTATTGTTAAAGTATCAGGAATATGTGAAAACTATATAAGTAACTTTATGTATATGAATAGTACTTATTATGAAGAGATATTTGATGATACTGAATATAATAGTTATCTTTTAAATTTAGATGATTCTATTAATAAAGAAAAACTATCTAACAATTTATTAGATACAGGATATTTTGGAGCGATTCAATATACAGAAGACAATATGGATATGTTTAATGATATTATCGCTGGTATGAATAATATAGTTTATTTAATAATCGCTTTCTCAAGTTTTCTTGCTATAACAGTTTTATATAATCTTACAATTATTAATATTAATGAACGAAAAAGAGAAATAGCGACTCTAAAAGTTTTAGGCTTTAGAGATAGGGAAGTATCTAGTTATGTATATAGAGAAACTATTATTCTAACTATAGTAGGTATAATAGTAGGAATATTCTTGGGATTTTCATTAAATACATTTATATTAATGATTGCTGAGACTGATGAGATACTATTTATAAAAATAATTAAACCATTAAGTTATGTTCTATCTTTTATAATTATTATAGTATTTAGCGTTATAGTCCAAGTAATAACATACTTTATCTTAAAAAGAGTAGATATGATAGATTCATTGAAATCTGTAGAGTAGAGAAATTTACTTATATATAAAATATCGATTATAATTATAATGATTTTCGGTATCCTGTGTGGACCGAGGTCTTTTTGTTATGAAGAAAATTTATATAATTATATAATTAGGTTAAAGCCCTTTCCTAGGTTATTATCTAGAATAGAATAAAGGGAAGGGAGAAAATTATGTATAGAGATTTTAATTATAACTATAATTGCTATCCAAATAATATGGATAGAGATATGAATAACCCTAAATTCTTTACAGAAAAAGAGGGCTATTTAAGAGGTAATATGTTTAGAAATTTATATAGTAGGTATAAGAATTATGAAGTTCAAACTTTAAGACCTACTACAGAACAAGAGGAGATGTTTTTAAGAATGTCAGAAGCAGAGTTTGCTGCACATGACCTTAATTTATATTTAGATTTATATCCTAATGATGGTAATGCTTTAGATTTATTTAATAGGTATAGAAAAGAAGCGAATAGATTAATGATGGAATATGAAGATAAATATGGTCCTATCCTAATTAGTAGTGATAGTCTAGATACAAGTCCATTCTTATGGCAAACACAAATCTTTCCTTGGAATATGGAGGGACTTTCTAATGTTTAAATATGCTAAGAGATTACAATATCCAGTCAATATTAAGAAGAAAGATATAGGTATGGCTAAACAGTTAATTACGCAGTATGGAGGAACTTATTTCAAAAGGGACACTAGTTGTAATAAACCTCTAAAGTATTAGTGTTAGGGTCAAATTCTATCTTATTAATTAGTATATGGACTATTTCGTTTTTTTCTTTTATAGATACATTTTCATTTTTTAGTATTTCATAAACTTTTTTACCATTTTCTATAATTTCTTTTTTTCTTGTTTCTGCTTTAGGCTTTTCAGTATTATTAAGTTCCTTTGTTAATCTTTCTTTTTCTTTTGTTAAAATATCTTTATTTTCTTTATATTCTTC
>CALVQY010000035.1 GCA_944358355.1 uncultured Bacilli bacterium
AATACAATTTCTTGTTTGAAGATATTGTAAAAAGAGAAGATAAAATATTTAAAGATAGTAGTTATTTAGATTTAAATGCTGGTTTAGGGCAAGGATATGCTTTAGGATTATTATTACCACTACAAGGATCTAAAAATTTAAAATCTATTATTAATCTCTCTAGAGAAAATGCTAGTGAAATACTTTCATCATTTAACGAGAAACAGATAGTAGCAATGGAAAATCTATGTAATGAAATGGATGAAGAAAAAAATAAAATAAATAATAATGCATTTACTAAAAAATCAAGTTAAAATTTTGACAAAAGTTAATATTTATGATACTATGAATATGTAAAAGAAATTTACATACAATAAAAAATGAGGAACATTTATTTTGACACTCGAATGTCACCTCATAAATATTGAAAACGACACTCTTATGCGGAGTGTCTTATATTTTTATAGCCACGATCAATAAAGCAAGACTTATAACAACCAAAGCGACAGATTTTAAAAGCTTTAATATAAAAGTTTTCATCTTCACTTCCACGTCCTCCTTTCCTATAGAATAGGAGGCGACACCCACATAAATGTTCCTATAAATATAGTATCATATTGATTTCTCTATAGCAAGAGAAAATGTAATAAATTAGTTACGAGTTTTCGTAAATATTATATGCTAATAGATTTTATACCTTTCATCTCAATTATTTTTTTATTAACCTTTTGATTAGCAGTTAAACAGTCATAAAAAACTGCATCTTTTTCATTTTCAAAATAATCTCTACTTTCTCTTATATCATCTCTAGACATATTATAAACTGCTTTAGATAGAGCTATTAGTGCTTGTTCAGTATTAGCATTCTCTACTAAATTAGGTATTCTTTCTCCAGATAAAATTAAAATTTCATAATTAGCAGTCAAAATCTCTTCCATTAATAACTCTTTAAATCTTGTATCACTAGCTTCAAGTTTTTTATAATCTTCAAATAATTTAGATAATAATTTATCACGTTTTTCTTTATTTAAATATTTAGGATTAGAAACTCTAGTATTTCCTTCTTCTAAAACATCTTTATCTAACATATGAGCTCTTTTAACTTGTAAATTAATAATAAATAATTCTTGCTCATCATCTAAAAATAACTCTTCTACATAATCACCTTTACCCATCTCCCAATTTTCTTCAAAATCTTCAATAGGTGTTCTTTGTTCTTTATACTTTTCTCTTTCATGCTTTAAAATTGTTAAAAGTGGTAAATCATCTTTTGTTACATCATTAAAAATTATTCCTCGTCTTTTTGCAGATTCTACTAATAATTCCAAATCTTGTTCTGTTAAATTATAATCTTCAGTAGAAAAACCACAACATACACATCTTAGATTATCATCTACTAGTACAAATTGATGTTCGCAAAACCTTTTATATCCATTATCATCTCTTATATCAAAAGTTATTTTTTCAAATAGTATATCATGTATTCTTCTTTTCTTCTCATCTATTAACTCATTTATATCAGCATAATTCTTTAAGTCAGAAAAGGCATTATAAAGTTTATATATTATGTTTTGAATTTCATAAGGATTTTTCCCTTTTCTATTTTTATCTAACTCTAATAATTCCACTAAATATAGCTTATCATGTAAACTTAGTTCATAACCACGAACTTCTTTATCTAATAATTCTACTTTTTCTTTCTTCAATCTTTCTACATCATTTTTTAATTCAAAATATTCTTTCCTTAATTCTTCAAATGTATCTTTGTAGTAATCAGACTCATTGATTACAAAATCGTCTAAAGTTTTCATATCTAATAAACCTCCCATGTCCTTATTATATAATAATTATTAATCTAATACTAGAAAAATCAATAAAGTTAAGTTAAAATTTGTTAATTTAAATTTTTGACAAAAGTTAATATTTATGATACTATGAATATGTCAAAGAAATTTGCATAAAATAAAAAAGAGAACATTTAACGTCGCATGTGTTAAGTGCTTCTCCTGTAATGGCTTCGCACCTAATTAAACTGCTGTTTAGTTAAGTGCTTTCTTTTTGTTTTGTTTTTATATTAATATAATGATAACTACAAAAAGTAATACAATAAGTAAAATTATTATAAAAAGTAGTGTTGAAACTAAAAAGTCTTTTTTACTCATAGTATCACCTCCAAATATAAATACTCGGAGATAACACCCAACCATTAAATGTCCTCTATATAAATAGTATCATATTAATTTCTCTATAACAAGAAAAAATGTAATAAATTAGTTACGAGTTTTCGTAAATATTAACCTAATACTAAATTACTTATATACTCTACACCAAAGCTACTTAAAATAGGATATCTTGGTATTTTATAAGGGTCTATACCCTTTTTTATTTTGGTAGAACCTCCAATAAAAGCCATCTCAAATCCTGCTTCTTTTACTAAATTAATAGAATAATCACTGTACTCATAAAAGGGAAAACAAAAGGCTTTTGTATTATTTAAAGTTTCTCTACTAAGTTTTAAATCGTTTAAGATTTCACTTTCAGGTAAACAGTTAATCCCACCGCCCTGACCAGTAAGACAAACACCAGTTGTATGCATATTATGAGTATGACTTGCTATTTCCAAATAAGATGATTCAAACTTATTAACAGGATACCAAGAACTAACTAAAAACAAAGTTGCATTTAACTGATATTTCTCTAAAAAAGGAATAAAATTCTCAGCTCTTGCCCCATCATCTATTGTAATTAAAATAGACTTTTTAGGAAGATTAATCTCGCCTTTAATAAAACTTAATACTTCACTAGTATTTAAGGTAAAAACATCATTATTACTTAAAAACTTAAAATGAGAGTCTATCTGTTCTTCACTATGACAAATAATATCGTTGCAACTACTATCACCATCTAAATAGATGAAATGATAAAGTATTGCAGGAATAGACTCAGCTATCTCTTCACTAATATCAACTTCTACTGTATTACTTACATCTTCCTTTTTCACATAAACTAATCTTGATAATAAAGAAATACCATAATAATCATCTAAGTTAACAATAACTCTAGCAGTTACAGGACTTTTCAGGGTAAATATCTCATTAAAACTATCATCATAATAAATAACATTTTCTTTAGTAGTAACTTCTATAGGAAACTCTATATAATTAAGATATCTTTTGTTAATAGTATCGGCAGTAGGAGTTACATCTTTATAAGAGATATAATAATCACTATTTAATAGTTTAAAATATTTATTATCTAAACTAATATTATCTACTACTTCAAGTTCTAATATATTATCTTTATTTATCATGCCAACATCTTTATATTTACCATTATCATTTATATAAAGTTTAGTATCTTTAGTAGTCTTAACAACACTACTATAATTAGATTTTATTTTAATCAAAATATCTTCATCTTTAATTAAAGATTTCCTAGTTTTAGAAACATCTAAAGATGCCTCTTCTATTTTCTTCATATCGTTATAAATAAAAATACCACTGATTATACTCATTATACTTATTGCACTAATAAATATAGTTACTATAATTAAAACTCTTAAAGATTTAACTTTCACTCTTAACACCTCAGTATTATTATTTACTTAAATTATACTTAATATTTATGAGATAAACAATTTATTTTTTACATATATTTAATTAAAGGTGATTAAATGGACTCATATATTACTTCATTAATGACAAATTTAGGATATTTTGGGATGTTTCTTGGTATGGTGCTTGAGGCAGTTATTATAATTATTCCAAGTGAGTTAATACTTGCTACAGCGGGAATATTAGCAGGTAGAGGAATTTTTTCTTTTTCTATGGCTCTTTTTATAGGAGTACTTGGTAGTGTATTTTGTGCCATTATAATTTATGCTTTTGGATACTTTGGAGGAAGACCATTTATAAAGACCTATGGTAAGTTTTTCTTTATGAAGGAAGAAGATGTAGATAAATGTGATAGATGGTTTAACAAATATGGATTAATCTCCGCTTTTATAGGAAGAAACTTTCCTATTATTAGAACTTTAATATCTCTACCTATGGGAGTAAGTAGAGTTCCTTTTATTAAGTTTGTTATTTATACAACTCTAGGTAGTATTCCCTGGACTTTCGCTTTTGTTTATGTAGGATATGCTTTAGGTAATAACTGGATTATCTTAGACAATTTTGTAAAAAAATTAAAGATACCTATTTATATATTATTAGTAGCATTAGTAATCACTTATATTTATAAGAAAATAAAAGAAAGAAAAAGTCTTAGCAAAAATTAGTATTACATGACTCAATCTATATTTAGTTAAGTTATCTAAAATTAGAGAAATTATAATTATTGAATTTTCTAAACTTAAAAACATACAATTTTATCAGGAGGAAAAGAAATGACTCAAAATGATTATGTAAGGTTATCTTTAGAATTACACTTATTTTTTGACCGTATTATGAAAGAACATAGTTTCTTTTTAGAAACTGCTTTCATGGAAAAAGATAAGGATTTAAAAAGAATAGCTGGTGACTTTCAAAAGGACTTTTCTACTATTCTTGATAGAATAGTTAATTTATCTAATAACAATATAAGCCAAAATTTTCTAAAAGCTGATGAGATGATTACTGATAATACTTTAGAAGCAGAGACTAAAACAAGTAATTTATCAGGAATAGAGATTGATAGCAATATAACTAGAAAACAAATAAAGTTAAAAAGTGGAATGATTAATGTAAATGGAATGCTAGTAAATAGTATTAGTGCTATAAACAGAAAGACATTACCACTTATTCAAAACTTAATTCGTTTTAAAACTAATATATTAAATAATGTTTTATCTTGTAAAATATATACAACCAATTATCCTTTGTTAATAAATCATATAATTAATGAAGCGAAAATGTATTATAACTTGCTTTCTAAAATAGAAAAGAAAGAACCATTTGATAGAAACTATATTTATGAACAAGAATTATTTTGGAATAATATTATGAAAGAACATGCTGAATTTATAAGGGGATTACTTGATCCTACTGAAAAAGAACTGATTATAGAGGCTAATAAATATGCAAAAGAATATGAAGCTATTATAGAACAGTTTAATAATTATCAAAACAATCTTAAGAATATCAGTTTAAATGAAACTATTAATTTTAGAAACTTTAAAATAGCTGGTGAAGAAGGAATATTAGATTGCAAAATTAAAAGTATAATTGTCCCTCTTTTAGCAGATCATGTTTTAAGAGAAGCTAATCATTTCATTAGAATATTAAAAAGTATTAATGTGTAATTTCAGGATCAATTTTTTTACATTATCTCTTTATTAAGAATAAACTTATATTGAGATATTTTTTATTAAACAAATCTCTTTTATTACATATCTTATAATAGGTGTTGTATATGACAATTAACTATAAAGATATAAAGTTATCTTATCAAAAGTATGGTGATTCTAAAGAAGTTATTGTAATACTTCCAGGTTGGGGAGAGACTAGAAATACTTTTTTAGAAATAATTAATATCTTAATGATTGATTATACTGTTTATATTATAGATTATCCTGGTTTTGGAGAAACAAAATTTCCTAATTATAATCTTACTATGGATGACTATAGTAAAATGATAATTAAATTTCTTAATGATTTAAATATAACTAATCCTAATATAATTGCTCATTCTTTTGGAGGGAGAATTGCTATTCTTTTAAATTCTAAATATAATATTTCTATTAAAAACTTAATATTAATAGACAGTGCTGGTATTAAACCTAAAATGACTTTAAAGAAAAAGTTTAGATTAAAATTATATAAAACACTCCAGTCTCTTGCAAATTATTTACCAAAAAGAATAAGACATAAATTTAAAACTTATTTATTTAATAAATTTTCATCAAGTGACTATCAAGCTTTAAATGAAAATATGCGTGAAACTTTTAAAAATATTGTTAATTTAGACTTAACTAACTGTTTATCTTCTATTAAGACTAATACTTTAATATTATGGGGAGAAAAAGATGTTGATACTCCTTTAAAAGATGGAAAATTAATGCATAAAAAAATAACAAATAGTGAACTTATTATCTTTCCTAATTGTACTCACTATTGTTATTTAGAAAATACTTATGTAATTATTAAAATTATTTTATGCTTTCTTGAAGGTTAGAAACGGCCTCCACCGCCTCCACCACCGAATGAACCTCCTCCGCCGATAGAACCACCGCCGAAGCCACCACCACTTGATGAATTACTAGCTGCTATTGATGACCTTGATGAGGATACAGCAGTATGAACACCACTATTTATACTAGAATAAAGATTAGTAGTTATAATATAATGGGTCATATATGGATTATAACCTACATAAGCAGTATCTGTTGTATCCATATTAGGCATCTTAAGTTCCATTTCTTTAGATAACTTATCCGCACAATTTAAAATAACTGCATAAACTAAATATTTATCCCATAAAGTTACCTCAGGTAACTCTTTTTCATTAAATCTACTAAAGTCTTCTAAGAATCTCTTATGAGCCATCCATTTAGCATAATGTTCTGCACCTTTTTTAGTATAAAATTTTCTTGATATTACAAAAACTATTACAATTACCATAAAAATAATAATTCCAATAGCAAGCCATGCTAATTCATAACTGATATTTGCAAATACTAATATTATACCTAGCAAAGAGAAGATAACAGTTATTATTACTTGTACAGGTGTTTTAGCAAAGAAATTTTCTTTTTTACCTAGAGCTTTACTTGCTTTTATAAAGTCATTGTAAAGATTCATAAAACTATTAGCATTACTAATACTTGAACAATGTTCTTTTATATGAGATAAGAATGCTTCTTTAGTATTACCTATCTCATTAATAATAAGGTTTAAGGCTATCTTTTCTGTCTCAGTTAAAGTAGTCTCATCATACTCTTGTAATATTAGTTTATAATCATCCTTTAACTTTCTATCAATAACTTCTACTTTTAATACTTTCTTATATATTAGATTTAATATTGTAGCTGATAAACTTTTTTCAGTTACATTTTTATCTAATAGATATTCTAATACTTCTGGACCATAATTTGCTGGAAAATCTCTAAAATATTCCATATTGAAAGCAGTCTTCTTCATTTTTCTTTCTCTTAAATAAACCCCTAAGGCTAGAATACATGCAGATAACCCCCAAATTGCACTTACAACTATTAATATAGTATTAGTTCTTCTTATAGATTCTCTTTCTGCATTTGCTTCATCACTTAATTTTGTTTGGTAATTGATGATAGCATCTTTGGCATCAAGATTGCTATATTTAGTAGCATATGGCACTAAATCTTTATTAAATATTAATCTAACACTAACAGGATTATAAGCACCTAAAAAATTATATACCCCTAGAGCTTCTTTATTATTTACTCTTTCTATATTTCCATTTAAAGGTCCATGTAACCAGACACGATAATCACTATCTTCTTCTGGTAAAATTACTTCCACTTCAAAATCACCGATATTTTCAGTATAACCACTACCTAAAACATTCCAAGCAAGTTCGGCAATATCATTATGAACAACTACAGCATCAGTAACAGTATATTCAATGTAAAATATTTCATCTAAACTACTTGGATTAAATAATTTCAAGTTAATTTCATCCATAAAAGTATCCATGGTATAGCATGAAGAATCACCATTACTTGCAAAAGGAACTTCTTCAAAATAATTAATATTTCTATTAAAATCATCAAAAGATAACTTTCCATCATCACTAATTGAGCCAGTTTTTACATTTATAATATTACTTCCATCATAAAGAGTATTATTACCTTCAATATCACTTATTGTTCCTGTTCTTTCTTCATTATTAGGATTGCTAAAAGAAATGTCTCTTGTCATACCATTATACTCACCATTCATTTTAACAAGTTCTTTTACTGTTATAGAACCATCCTCACCTATTTCTATCCTACTTAAAAAATTCTCAGTAGGTTCTTCTTGAAAATTCTCTATGGCATATGGGATTAGAAAAAAACTAAAAAAGATAATAACCGCGATAACAACTCCTACTTTATTATTCATAATTTCACTCCTTTTAGAAAAAAAGCTTGCATAAAGCAAGTCTTAAAATGATACTTTAGGTGCCTCTTTATCTTTCTCATCTATTTCAAAGAATTCTTCTTCTTTAAAATGAGAAATTTTAGCAACTATATTACTTGGAATAGTTTGTACTTTATTATTATAAGTAAGTACTGTATCATTATAAAATTGTCTCATTGTACTAATTTTATCTTCAGTATCTCTTAAATCATTTTGAAGAGACATAAAGTTTTGATTAGCTTTTAAATCTGGATATGCTTCTGCAAGAGCGAATAGACGATTTAACATACCAGTTAATTCTCCACTAGCTTTTATCTCTTCTTCTTTAGTAGATGCAGTATTGAAACTATTTCTAGCATTGATTACAGCATCTAAAGTAGAACTTTCATGTTTAGCATAACCTTTAACAGTTTCAACTAAATTAGGAATTAAATCTGCTCTTCTTTTAAGTTGAACATCAATTTGACTCCACTGATCTTTAACTCTATTTCTAAGATTAATTAAAGAGTTATATGTTGCTATATACCAAATAATTATTATTATGATGATGGCAACTACTACTATTCCGATAATCATTCCTGTTGACATTTTATCCCTCCTAATAAAATTATATATGATAATAATTAAAAAATACAGTATAAATTTATTAATATTGGTAAAAATATGTCTAGGAGGATGATTTTATGGGTATAAAAGATTATATTTTAAATAACTTTAAAAATGATGATAAGGAAAGTATTAAGGAAGCGATAACTGAATCAATTAATTCTAAAGATGAGGTAACTCTTCCTGGTATGGGAGTATTTATGGAGATAATTTGGAATAATGCAACAGATGATATGAAAAATGAGATGTTAACAATACTTGAGAATAATTTAAAAAAAGAAGCTTAGTAATAAGTTTCTTTTTTGTTTAAACTCCCATAGTAACTGTCTCAGGTAAAGTTGAACCACCATCTATTACAATAGATGTACCTGTTATATAACTAGATGAATCACTGGCAAGAAAACAAGCAAGTTCTCCTAACTCATTAGGATCTCCTAATCTTTTCATAGGAATAGCATTTGCAATACCATTAATTACACTTTCTGGGTCATTCGCATTTGTTTCTTTTGCCATGCCATCAACCATAGGTGTTCTGATATAACCAGGAAGGATTGCATTAACTCTAATATTATGTTCTACTTCTTCACGAGCTAGGGCTTTAGTAAAGCCAACTAAAGCAGCTTTAGTAGTAGCATATGCTACTTCACCTGAGTCTGCAACCATAGGTCCAGTTACACTTGATAAATTAATAATGCTAGCTTTACCACTTGCTCTTAGCATTGGAAGTAATACTTTAGTAACATTCCATGGACCTTTTATATTAATATCAAAATGTAAATCTCTAAGTTCATCTGTCATATTTTCAAAAGTCTCTAATCTACAAATTCCTGCATTGTTTACTAAGATGTCTATATGATCATAGTATTTTTTTATAATATCTGCTACTTGAACCATAGCATTTTTATTACTAATATCCACATTAATCCCTAATACTTTATGACCTTTAGTAGCTAATTCGTTAATAGTATCTGTTAATTCTTTAGCTTTATCTAAAATTACAACAGATGCTCCATATTTAAGTAAAGATTCTACAATACCTTTACCATTTCCCATAGCACCACCAGTAACTACAGCAATTTTTCCTTGTAAATTCATTTTATCCCTCTTTTCTATCTTTTTTAATTATACTACTTTTTTTCATTTTATCATACTGTTTGTACATGTATTGGACACTATTTTCCAAAAAGAAATAATGATATACATAGCATGCATCAAAGATAAGAAGAATAAAAAATATTATAAACATCATAAAGATATACTCTGTTAAAAATAAGAATAAAATTGTAAAGAAAACATAAGTTAGGGTTATTACTAAATGAATTACTCTTTCTTTTTGAAATAGATTCATCTTAAATAAGAAATCATCTATTTCCTCTTTAGTAAATTTATGATTATCTTTTATTTTGGTATCAATTTCTTTTATATATTCTTTCATATACTCTCTCATTTTTCCATCCTTTCTATTATATTTTTAGTGGCAATTAAACCTGTGGCAGCAGCAGCGACAATGTTTCCAGCTTTACCTGCTCCATCTCCTATAAAGTAGATATTTTCATTACTTATTTTCATATTATTATCTGTAGTTATTTCATTACTAAAGAATTTAATTTCTGGTCCATATAGTAAAGTTTCACCATTATTGACACCAGGTATTATTTTATCTAATGTTTCAAGCCCTTCTAAAATATTAGTAATAATACGATGAGGAAGTGCCAAAGCTAAGTCACCTGCTGTATAATCTTTTAAGGTTGGCTCTACATAATTTTTTCTAATTCTATCTTTAGTAGAACGCCTTCCTCTTCTTAAGTCTTTAAGAGTTTGTAAGATAGGTTTTCCTCCTCCAAGGGTATTGGCTATTTTAGCAATTGATTCTCCATATTCTCTAGTATTAGTAACAGGCTCTGTTAAATTAACTTTAGAAATAAATGCAAAGTTTGAATTGCTTGACTTTATATCTTTTAGGGCATGGCCATTAACACAGATATAACCATAGTAATTTTCTTTAGCTACAAAGCCTCCTGGATTTGTACAAAAAGTTCTTATCTCATCATCATAAGTTTTAGTTTTAATAAAGATGGTAGGATCATAGATAACATCTGTTATTTCTTTTAGTATTTCTTTTCTAACTTCTACTCTAACTCCTATTTCAATACTTTGAGATGTATAAGGAATATTATATTTATCTGCTAACTGTTGTACCCATTTAGCTCCTGTCCTTCCTGGCGCTACTATTATATTTTTACCTTTATATTCTTCTTTAGCAGTTTTAACAATATAGTGTTCTTCTTCTTTTTTTATATCTGTACAGTGTAAATTATCAAGTAAGGTTACGCCTAGTTTCTTTAAAGTCTTTTCAATATCTTCAATATATTTAGGAAGATAATCACTGCCTAAATGTTTTTGTTTAATGATTAAAAGATTCGCTCCTGCTTTAGCAATTTTTTCTTCTAGTTTTAAAGCTTCTTCCATATTACTAGGATAAGTTTTACTATCCATATGAAATTCATTAAAGATAGCTTCTACTTCATCAATTAATTTATAAGCATCACTTTTTTCCATATATTTAAATAAGTCTGTTTTTCCTAGTTTAGGTATAAAGTTAAGTTTGCCATCAGAGAATGTTCCCGCTCCACCATATCCTGATAAAATATTACAAGGATTACAATTAATACAAGAGATTCCTTTAGAATTCATAGGACAAACTCTTTTTTCACTAAATTTTCCTTCATCAATTAAAAGTACTTTTAATTTACTGTTACGAGCAAGATAAAGGCTTGCAAATAAACCAGCAGGTCCTGCTCCTATTATTATTACATCATACATCATAATCACCAATATAATAATACAATAAAATTAAAAGTTAAGCAAAATATTTTTGGTATATATACAAAAATATAAATATATGGTAGAATATTAGCGCTTAGAAAAAGATAATAAAAGTAAGGGATAAATATGTATAATATAAAGAAAAATGTTGATAAGTTAAAAAACGGCTACTCTACTTTCTTTTTAGATCCTAATGAAGCAAGAGAAGTTAGTAAATACTTTAAGAAGAATGAATTTAATGTTTTTAAGCCATATAAGGATGCTGAGAAAGTAATTTTCTATAAAGATAAGAAACCTAGTGTCGTATTATTTAAAATAATAACAAAAGAAGTATTTAGGCATCAAGATATCTTAGGTAGTATATTTTCTTTAAATATAGAAAAGTGTTTATTTGGAGATATTATAATTGATAATGACAATTACTACTTCTACTTATTAGAGTCAATGAAAGATTATTTTCTTATCAATTTTAATAAAATTAAAAATAGTGATATAGAATTAGAAGAAATTGATATTGATACTCTTAAAGATTATGAAAGAAAGTATAAAGAATTAGAATTAATTGTTAAAAGTCCTAGAATTGATATTGTAGTTGCAAATCTTTCTAATACTTCTAGAAGTAAAGTAAAAGAAAAGTTTAAAAATAAAGAGATTATCTTGAATTATAATCTCTTAACTAATCCTTCTTATATTTTAAAAGATAATGATGTTTTTAGTATTAGACATTTTGGAAAATATAAGTTTATTAAAACTATTAATGTTACTAAAAAGAATAATTATGTTATTAAATTATATAAATATATCTAAAACTTAGCATCCCATTTAGATATTTTTATTTTCTCTTTATCTAATAGTTTTAGTTGAGCTTTAGATAAATTGTTTTTATTAATAACAATTCTATGAACATAATTATTTATATAGTTATTAGTTGCAACGTAATATCCTTGATTACCATATTTACTACCCCAACTATTCTCTATTTTCCATCTTGTAATTTCATTATCGATTATATTAACCCCAGTTATTAACATACCATGACATCCTGTAATACCATTTGTTTTTAGAATTTCATTACTATTTAACTTTAAATCAATATCAAATAATTCCCCGTATCTTTCCATTATATCAGTCCATACTCCATCTATTCTTTTAGAAGTAGTTGAACAGAAAAAATAAACTGGCTCATTAGATTTTAATTGTTTAATTATAAGATTTTTAAATTCATCTTTAGGAAGATTTAAAGTCACATTATCTTCTTTTCCACTTATTCTAGAACTTTCTTCTTCTGTATATAAATTATTGTATTTATATTTTTCATCTTGATATGAGGTTATTTCAACATAATCATTAAGTAAATCTAACCCTATATATTTATCATAGAATTCTTTAGGAGTAATATCCTTATCTATATGATATTCACCAGATTTATCAGTATATTCAAAATTAAATTTTTCTTTAGGAACTCCATAGATAGTTGCAATTATATTAAAAGCTTTTTCTATATAATTGTTTTTTAATTTCTCTATATTATCATTATCTTTAGTATTTTCTAAATCTAAGTAGAATTTTCTTAGTAATCTAGATAATATCTGATTTATTTCATAGGTATTTTCTGACTGATAGCTTTCTTTAAATACATCTTTGGGTACTATTCCATATTTATCTATAAGGTTAGCGAATTGAGTAAAGAAACCACCATCAGAGATGCCTAATTCAAGTAATTTTGATACATATCTATCATATAAGTTTCTATTTTCTTTTTTATAATTTATTAGTCTTTCAATTAACATATTAAAACGTTCTAATTTATCATAGAAGGCTATATAACTACCTGATAATTCAAAATTATCTAAGTTACATTTTTCTATTACTTTTTCTCTTAAAATATTTAATCCAGCAAAAGCCCAACAACGTCCAGTTGATTTTTGATCTGTAATACCATGGGTTTTAATATTTATATTAAAATCATAATTTAGCGAAGTATCACTATCTTGGATTAAATCAACTAATTGAACTTTATTTACGACTCTTTGTCTAATTTTATTTGTCTTATTATTTTCATAGTTTGTTCTAAGTTTACTTAAATTTTCTTTATTTAACATGATTATCACTCCCAATTAGTTATAGTTTATCATAAGCATTAAAATTTTAAAACTCAAACTTTATAGGTTTGAGTTTAGTGTTAACGTATTTTTTTATTATTTATCTTAAATATAAAAAATGGTGCCTGTATCCGGACTTGAACCGGAACTCTATTGCTAGAAGTAGATTTTGAGTCTACCGCGTCTACCAATTCCGCCATACAGGCATAACTAGATTATAGCATACTTTCCTATAATCTGTATATATTAATTTTCTTCTTTATATTTAGATTGATATAAATCTATATCATCTTCAGTTTTTTCTTCTTCCTCTAAGAAATCTCTCATATCTGGAAGTTCATCTATAGAAGAAAGACCAAAGTAATCTAAAAATTCACTTGTAGTCTCATAAAGTATGGGCCTACCTGGCATATTACTTCTACCACTTTCTTTGATAAGTCCTTTGGCGACTAACTTTCTTATGATGTGATTATTAGATATTCCTCTTAATTCATCTACTTTAACTCTTGTAATAGGTTGATTATAGGCAATAATAGCAAGAGTTTCTAAAGCTGCTTGACTTAAAGTTGTATTATCTTCTGTAGTTAATAGTTTTTGATAATACATATTATGTTCTTTCTTAGTAGTTAGTTTTAGCTTATCACCAAGAAAGTCTATTCTAATACCTCTACTATCACTTTGATAATCATTTTGTAACTCTTTTATTAGCTCTTTAGTTTCCTCTTTAGATATTTCTAATATTTTACTAATATATTCTAGATCAAGGCCATCATCACCAACAACAAATAGTAATCCTTCTAGTACTGCTTTTAAATTCATTAGGCTACCCCCTCTACGATAATATCACTAAATAATTCTTCTTGCTTAATTAATAATTCTTTATTTCTAGCCATATCTAGTATTGCTAAAAATGTTGCTACTATATATTCTTTTGTTGATACAGGGAAAAGTTTAAAGAAACTTACTCTTTTTTCTTTCTTTAAAATACTTTTTATCTCTAGTTTTCTACTTGATACAGTTATTTCTTTCATAGTTACTTTAGTGGATAAAGGTTTCTCTTCACTTTTTCTTGCTAAAAACTTTTTAAAGGCATCTACTAATAAATCAAGAGAACCTTCTCCTTTAATAATTGTATCTTCTTCAATATAGTTATTAATATTTTCTGGTAGTTTAGTATGAATCTCTTGTCTTTTACTTTCATTTTCTTTTAAAGTCTTAGTTATTTCTTTATAAGCTTGATATTCTAAAAGTCTTGCAACTAACTCAACTCTAGGGTCTTCTTCCTCTACTTCTTCTTCATCTACTTTAGGTCTTGGAAGTAACATCCTTGCCTTTATCAAGGTAAGTTCACTTGCCATAACTAAGTATGCAGATGCTATATCTAAGTTTTGTTCTTTCATCTTATGAATATAATCTAAATACTGTCTTGTAATACTTTCTATTTCAATATCAAAGATATCCATCTTATTTTCTTTTATCAAGTGAAGGAGCAAATCAAGTGGTCCTTCAAATACTTCTAATTTTAAATCCATAATAAGCTCCTTACCTTTCTAATTGTATTATAGCAAGGATATAGACTTTTTTCAAATTATTTAATTGATAAAGATAATAAATAATTATATAATAGTTTTAATATTAGAGGTGCTGTATGAAAAGATTTACGATGAAAGATGAAGAATTTATTTGTGAAAATTGTGGTAAGAAAGTATTACCTTTAAAGTATA
>CALVQY010000036.1 GCA_944358355.1 uncultured Bacilli bacterium
TAATAGACAAAATGACTTAGATAATCTCTAGGCCATTTTTATATCATTTCAAAAACTGTCCGGTTATAAGACATATTGCAAAGTTAATAAAGAAGTAGTAAAACACGGCCCTAAAAGGCGAAGTCTTTTGGCCGTATTTTTTTTGCCTTTTTTCGTTATCTGTTATTTTTATTCTTTTAACTGCAAAGATTATAAGAATAAGTATATTTTTAGAAAAGAATATTGTATTATAACAACAATATAAAGAATTACTACTATAGTTATTTGATAATATTATATAATCTAATTATAGGAGAGAAGTAACAATGAAAAATAGTAGTAATAATTTTGTAACTTTAAGAAAGATGGGAGGATTTTATCAATGCTTTGATGATGATAGTTATATACTTTATTATCTATTTAACTATAAAATAACTAATAAAAGATGTGGCTTTCCTCATAGTAGTTTATCTAAAGTAATTAATAATTTAGAATCTAAAAAGATTAGTTATAAAATTATAGATGAAAAAACAGATGATAATACTAAAGACTTTAAGAAACTTAATAACTATAATCACTATTTAAAACTAGGTAAAGATAAATATAATTTAGATACTAAAAAGAAATCTTTAGAAGATAAAATAAGAGATATGCCTTTTAGTAAAATAGAGAAACTTTATAAAATGATAGGTGATTATGTTAGTGAATAATGAAAGATTTCAATTAGTAATAAAAATGAAAAAGTTTATCTTTTATTTAGATGATATCTTAGTTAATTATCCTAAAAGAGAATATGTTTTGAAAGATGCTATTATGAGAGATTCTCTTAGAGTATTAGAACTTATTTATGAAGCAAATAGTAGTATAGATAAAAATAATTATTTAGATAAAATATCATCTAAATTATCTATGTTAGATTTTTATTTTGAAAAAAGTTATAAGAATAAATATATTAGTAAAAAAGTATTTGATAAAGTTATCTTTGAACTTACTACTATTATGAAGATGTTATATGGTTGGATTAAGTATGATAGAAGTAAAGTTTGATGATGTTTTAGAAATATATGAAAAAGAAATATGTAAAAATACTAAGAATAAATATAAAATATATAAATTTGAAAAATATAAGATGATGAATATAAAGAAAGTATGTAATAATTTAGTTAATTTAAACTATAATGGAGGAGTTTATAATATCTTCTTAATAAAATATCCTAAAGAAAGAATTATTATGTCGTTAAATATTAAAGATAAACTTATTAATCATTACGTTACTAGATACTATTTAATGCCTAAATTAGAACGTAAATTAGATGATAGAAATACTGCAACTAGAAAGGGTAAAGGAAGAGAATATGCTCTTAATTTAGTTAAAAAATATTTAGAGAAAATGAAAAAGTATAATAAGTTATATATTTTAAAATTAGATATATCTAAGTACTTTTATTCAATTGATCATAATGTCCTTAAAAATATGTTAAAAGAAGATTTGGGTGATACTTTTGAATATAAATATATATGTAATATTATAGATAGTACTAATAAAGATTATATTAATAAATCTATTAGTAAGATAAATTCTAAAAATAATTTATCTTTACCATATTATCTTTATGATAAAGGCCTACTTATAGGTAATATGACTAGTCAGTTTTTATCTATCTATTACTTAAATAGATTAGACCATAAAATAATACATGACTATAAAATTAATCATTTCGTAAAGTATATGGATGATTTTATATTAATTCATCAAGATAAAGAATACCTTAAAGAAGTAAAAGAAAAGATAGAACAAGAATTAAATGATGTTTATAAACTTAAATTAAATAAAAATAAAACTAATATTACAAATAGTAAAGAAGGATTTATCTTCTTAGGTTATAGATTTAGAGTTATAAATAATAAAACTATTATTAATATTAGTAATAGTACTTTAAAAAGAGTTAAGAAAAGAATTAAAGAAGTTAAGTATCTTTATGATAATGATAAAATAACTTTTAATAGTACTTTTTCTAGTATTAATAACTATTACTATAGTTTTAAAACTTTATCTGTTAAAAGACTTGTAGATAAGTATTTCTTTACTAATTAGGTTAATCTTTATATGGTTAATACTCCCCACGCCTCTAATTCTAACAATGTGTTTAATCTGAATAATACAGGATATGTCAACAACAATAATACGAACAATACTAATAATGGGGTCCGCCCAGCCGATTAATTTTAGGTATTTAAGGTTAAGGCTTTAAATAGAATATGAATCGACATAGATTAACCTTGCTTTTAAGCAGAATTAAATATACATATGGAATGTGATACGTCACATTCCTATAAGTGTATAGGAAGTGATTATTATTAAGACTAGATATTTATTTTTAAAAAGATTATATCCTAATTGTGTAATTATTATTTTAAAGAAAGATAAATATATTACTTTTGATATTGATAATAAGATATTTAATCTATTAGATAGTAGTTTTAATAATTTAGATAAAAATTATATTAACTATTTAATTATAGATAATTTAAATATTATTAAAATTAGTATATATATTAATAATAGATATTTAGAGTTGGAAAAACGGGTAGAACTTCTATCTGCTATTTTAATTTTGTATCAAAAAAGTGCTGACCAATTATAACTGCTATGATACATTGTAGATAGATTGGAGACTTTATTAGGAGTTGGAAAGGTAAGGAGTGATTTAAAAAAAATTAAATTTATATGAATTTACAAAATTGCCATTTTGCAATAGTATTTAGACTATAATTATCAGTATTTTATTTTTTCTTATAAAACAATAGGTAAAAACAATTGACAAAATGTAATTAATTGTGTAATCTATAACAAAAGAAAGGAGCAGGAATATGATTAATTTTTGTTTTAGACATCATCATCATATATTCCAGCGCTTGTTAATACGACATTGATTGTTGTAGGCACAAGTGCTGTTTGTGATGCTTGTGTCTAGACTTATATATAAATAATAAAGTTATAGGCATGAGCTTATAACTTTTTATGTTTGGAGGAGAAAAAATGAAATATAATATATATGATAAATGGTTAAAAAAAGAAATGATTGATAAATGTAGAGTTGTGAAAATTAAAAATAGTGGTGTTTCGTCTGTGGGATTTTGCTTTAAATCTGTCTTTAATGGGGCACCGTTTTATGAAAGTTGGACTTTAGAAGAAGCAGTGGAACTTTTAAATAGTTATCTAAATAATAATGCTAATATCTTAGTACCATATGTTTATGATAATCCAGTAGGATTTTTAGTATCTACTGATAAGATTCCAGAAGAACAACAAGAATATATTACATATCCTTTAGATAATATTAGATATGTAGAAGAAATAGGGATATTAAAAGAATTTAGAAGTAATAATATTGCTAGTGAACTTGTTAGATATGATTTGCTTAATGCTATTAATTTAGATAAAAAATATCTTGCTTATCGTACTAATAGTATGAGATATTTTAGAAAAAATAATGGTGAAACTTTTGAAAGTGCTTTAGAAAGAGTACAACTTGAAGATAAAATAGCTCGTAGTAGAGGAGATAAAATAATAGTTCCTAAGTTAGAGGATTTAGAAAAACAAGAATTTATTAATAATTATTTGGAAGTATTGGAAAAAAGACCTGATTTAGATGTTTCTTGTTCTAATAAATTATTTAGAGATTTGTTTGGTAAATTAGAATTTTCTAAAGATGGTTATAATTATACTTGGCAAAAAGATCCTACTGGAGAAAATAATGATAGAATCTTTCCTATTATAGATTTAGAAAAGAGAGGTTTTGTTAAAACTAAATATAATTCTATGGGGGTAAGATAATGGGTGAAGTCTTAGAAAAGTTAGTTTCTATTAATACTGTTAATGATTTAGAAAATAGAAAATATTTAGATTATGTTAAAACTTATCTAAGCGATTATAACTTTGAATTTAAAGAAATAGGAGATAATCCTGCTGTTTTAATTGCAACAAGAGGTAATCCTAAAATAGGCTTTATATGTCATTCTGATACAGTAGAGCCTATGGGAGATTGGAATTCTAATCCTTTTTCTTTAACTATATCTAATTCATCATTTTATGGGCTTGGAGTTAGTGATATGAAAGGTGGAACAGCAGCATTACTTGAATCTATTAGTAAAATATCTAAAGATATTCCTTGTGTAATTATTTTTACATATGATGAAGAAATTAATTTTAAGGGAATTAAGGAATTAGTTAAAAGTAATGTTTCTTTACCTTCTATTTTGGTTTTTCCTGAACCTACAGATTTATATCCTGTTATTGCTAATAAAGGCTGTATTGAATTTAAAGTTACCTTTAAAGGAATCAGCGCTCACTCTAGTACTCCTAGTTTAGGGGATAATGCATTATATAAAGCGATATCTTTTATTGAAGAGATTAAATCTTTCTATAACGAAATAAAAGAAGAAAAATTAGATATCTTTGAAGTTAGTAATACTACTTTTAACCTTTCTAAAATAAATGGAGGAAATCTAATTAATGCTGTACCTGATTATTGTGAAATTACTTTTGATTTTAGAACGATAAAAAAAGAACATAATGATATGATAATAGAGAAAGTAAATGATATTGCAAAAAAATATAAAGCTACAGTATGTCTTTTAAATAATTTAAATGCTACTCTTAATAAAGATAAAGAAATGATTAAATATTTAGAAGATTTAACTAATAAAAAAGCTTTGGGATTAAATTATGTAACAGAAGCATCGTTTTTTCAAGATAAAAATATTTTAATATTAGGGCCTGGTCCTGTTACTGCTCATGAGACAAATGAAAATATATTAATAGATTCTTATAAGAAATGTCAGAATTTGTATATAGAACTTTTAGAGAAATATAAATAAAACGTAATAAAACAGTACAATAAATGTTGTACTGTTTTATTGACTGATATTATCTATTGTGATACATTATAATTAGATGGGAGACTTTATTAGAAGATGGAAAGGTAAGGAGTGATGTAAAAAAATTAAATTTATATGAATTTTGTAAATTGAATGTATTTTGTATATCAAAATTGAAAATTTGCCTAGAGAAAATTAAAAATTGAAGACATAATTTTAATGAATTTACAAAATTGCCTTTTTGCAATAGTATTTAGAATATGCTATATCTATTGCTGAGAGGAGGAACATCATGAATAAAACACCAAGATTTATATCATTAATGTCTGATACAACTGCTAAAGCTCTAGTTAAAGATGACCATTATAAGTGGTTTTATGAAGACTTTATTAAATTCGCAACAGGTATTGATTTAAAACCTTATACAGCAATAGATAATGAACTTAATACAGGTAATAAAGTTAAAGATTATCGAGCAGATACGATATTTCTTAATAAGAATAAACTTGTTAATTTAGAATTTAATCAAGATGTTCATGTTCATACTATAATAAAGAATATTAGATATGCTTTAAGAATGGCAGGTAATGGTTATTTATCTGGAGAGCAGTATTATCATAGATATGTTACGCAAATAAATCTAAATAATAAAATAAAAAGTGCTAAAGTAAAGAAATGGAATGGAAAAGATTATAAGTTAGAAGATTATAAATCTAAATCTTATTTAAAAGATGTAAGAATAATTACCATAGATTTAGGGAAATATAAAGGAATAGTCTATGATGGTACAAATAAATATGAAACATATTTATCGATGTTGACAGCTGAGTCATATGAAGAAATGGAAAAAATAATAGGAGATTTAAAGGAGGGAAAAATAATAATGGAAAAGTTAAAAGAATTAGGATTAGATGATAAATTTGGAGCATATTATGATGCAGAGATAGTACATAGAAAAGAAGTAAATTCTGCTAGAAGTGATGGCTATAACGATGGTAAACATGATGGTAGAAAAGAAGGTAGAAAAGAGAGTGCTACTTCTATTGCTAAAAATCTTCTTAATATGAATTTATCTGTTAAAGATGTAATGAAAGCAACTGGATTAAAGAAAAAAGATATTAAGTCTTTAACGATGTAAATAAATATATATTAATTTTGGATTTGATTAAGACTTGTAAAAATAATAAATGTAGTCTAAAATAAGTTATGTAAAATAACTTATTTTTTATTGGGTGTGGTTAAATGAAAGACTTTAAAGAAAAATTAAAACTTGTTCCAGAACTTCCAGGAAGTTATCAAATGAAAGATAAAAATGGTTATATAATATATGTAGGAAAAGCTAAGAATTTGAAAAAACGGGTTAGTAGTTATTTTAGGTCTAATGTAACTGGAAAGACAGCAATGTTGGTACAAGATATAGATGATTTTGAGTATATAGTAACATCTAGTGAGTTAGAGAGCCTTATCTTAGAGATAAACTTAATAAAAAAATATAATCCTAAATATAATATTTTACTTAAAGATGATAAGAGTTACCCATACATTGAACTAACTAATGAAAAATATCCAAGACTTCGAGTTGTTAGAAATGTATCTAGAAAGAAGAAAGATCATAAGTTATTTGGACCATACCCTAATGTGACGGCAGCGAGAAAGACAGTAAATATGATTAATAGATTGTATCCTTTACGTAAATGTGAGAAATTACCTAAAAAAGAATGTCTTTATTATCATATTAATGAATGTTTAGGATACTGTATAAAAGATATAGATAAAGATACTATTAAATCTATGACAGATGAAATAATAAGCTTTCTTAAAGGAAATAGTAGTTTTATTAAAGAGAAAATTACAAAAGAAATGGAAAAAGCAAGTAATAGTTTAAACTATGAGAAAGCAATTGAATTAAGAGAAATGTTAACAGATATAGATATTACACTTACTAAACAAAATATTGATTTAAAGAAAAATTATAACTTTGATATTTTTAACTATACTGTAATTGATAATTATTTATCAATAACTGTTTTCTTTATTAGAGAAGGAGTTCTTTTTGGAAGACATCATGAAACTTTACAAACATTAGATAATGAAATAGATGATATGGAAGAGTATATTATTAAATTTTATGATAGAAATGTTCTTGCTCATGAAATACTCATTCCAGATACTTTAAATGCATCTTTACTTAGTGAATATTTACATATTAAAGTACATGTTCCTAAAAGAGGAGAGCTTAAGAAGTTAGTTGATCTTGCAAAAGAAAATTCTTTAGTAGTGTTAAATGAAGAGTTAGAAACATTAAAGAAAGATGATAGTAAAAAACAAGAAGCTTTAAATGAACTTAAGTCTTTACTTGGAGTAGATAGCGTTTCAAGAATGGAAAGTTTTGATAATTCCCATTTGTTTGGAACATATTATGTAGGAGCGATGGTAGTATTTCGTGACTTTGAACCATTAAAAAACGATTATCGTAAATATAAGATAAGTACAGGAGTAAAAGATGATTTAGGAGCGATGAGAGAAGTCTTATATAGAAGATATTATCGAGCTATTATGGATAATGAAGTATTACCTGATTTAATTGTTATGGATGGTGGAGAGACACAAGTTGCAGTTTGTAAAGAGATACTTAGTAGTTTAAATTTATCTATACCAATTATAGGCTTAAAAAAAGATAATCATCATCGTACTAGTATTGTTATTGATAGTGATTATAAAATATTAGATATAGAAAGTGATAGTAACTTGTTCTTATATTTATCTAAAATACAAGAAGAGGTGCATCGTTTTGCTATTACTTATCATCGTAATATTAAAAGTAAAGGGCTTTTGTCTAGTTATTTAGAACTTGTTCCTGGAATAGGTGAAGTTAGAAGAAAAGAATTACTTAAAAGGTTCGGATCAATGAAAAAAATGAAGGAAGCTAGTGTTTTAGAACTTATTGAAGTAGTAGGAGATACAGTTGCTAAAGATTTATATAAAACACTACATGAGGAGGATAATAATGAATAAAAAAGGATTTACAATGTTAGAATTGTTGGCTGTTATAATTATACTTAGTATTTTAATGACTATAGGATATATGGCTGTGTCACAATATTTAGGACAAGCATATGATGCTACTTATAGTGATTTTGAAGAGAATATTGAAGCTGGGGCTGCTAATTATTTAATTGAACATACAGGTTCTATTCCAAATGAAGGTGAATCTATTGTTATTGATGTTTCAAAATTAATTTGTGATGGTTATGTAAAAGAATTGCAAGATCCAATGCGTGATGGACAAACATGTGATTTAAATAGTTATGTGATTGTAAAAAGAGGTAGTAATACAAATTTTAATATGGCTGTTGATTATGAAGCTTGTTTAAAATGTTCTAATTATGAAAGCTCAGCTTGTTCTAATTCTATTAGTGGCTTGAAGAGATTAACAAAAGATGCAGACTGTGAGGTTAAGTAATGAGTACAATTAAAGTAATGGATGAAATACTTGCTAATAAAATTGCAGCAGGAGAGGTAGTTGAACGTCCTTTAAATGTAGTTAAAGAATTAGTAGAAAATGCTATAGATGCTAAAGCTCTAGAAATAAAAATAACTTTAGAAGATTCTGGGGTTAAGAAAATAGTAGTACAAGATGATGGAATAGGAATGGATAGAGATGATGCTACCTTAGCTTTCTCTCGTCATGCTACTAGTAAATTAAAAAACTTAGATGATTTATTTAATATTTCTTCTTTAGGCTTTAGAGGGGAAGCTTTGCCTTCTATCGCTTCTGTTTCTAATGTTCATTTAACAACTAGTAAAGATGAAATAGGTACTTCTATCATTATAAATGGTGGTAAATTAGAAAAAATAGATAATGCTCCTTTAACTAAGGGAACAATGATTGAAGTTACTGATTTATTTTATAATACACCAGTAAGACTTAAATACTTAAAGAATCTTTATACTGAACTTGCTTTGATAGTAGAATATGTTAATAAGATGGCTTTGTCTTATCCTAATATTAGATTTATTTTAATAAATAATGAGAAAACTTTGTTAAATACAACAGGTGATGGTAATTTATTAAAAGTAATTTATGCTGTTTATGGAATAGATGTTACTAAAAAAATGATAGAGGTAAATGGAGAGAATGATGATTATATAATATCAGGTTATATTGGGTATCCTGAAATAGCGAAAACATCTCGTAATGTTATTACAACTTTAGTTAATGGAAGAGTTATTAAAAATGGGGAGCTTAATAGATGTATAATTGAATGTTATCATACTTATATACCTAAAGATAAATTTCCTTTAATTGTTCTAAATGTTGATGTTGATCCAATACTTGTAGATATTAATATTCATCCTCAGAAGATGGATATAAAGTTTTCTAAATTTGATAGTTTAAAAGAATTAATTACTAAAGAGATTACTAAAAAACTAAAAGAAGTTTTATTAGTACCTCATGCTAATATTAGGGACTTAAATACAATATATGAAGTGGAAGACTCTATTTCTCTTAATACTTTAAATTATGAATTAGATGGAGATGAGGAAGAAGAAAAGGTTAAAGTTTCTTCTCCTAATTTAGAGGAGTTATCTTTTGATTTTGATAATGATAGTAAAATAACTGGTGCTAAAACAGAAGAAGTAGTTGATAATAGTTCTAGTGAAGATAATTATCGGATTAAAGAGATGATACCTGTAGGTATTGTTCATAAAACTTATATAATTGCTGAGAATTCTAGTGGTATGTATATAATAGATCAACATGCAGCGGCAGAGCGTATTAATTATGAAAAAGTCTTAAAAGCTCTATTAGAAAATAATTATCAAGTAATTGATCTTTTAGTACCTATAAAATTAGAATATTCTTATGATAAAGTTATTAAAATTAAAGAATATATGGAAGTGTTAAAAAATATTGGAATTGAATTAGAAGAATTTGGTGATAATACTTTTATTGTCAGAAGTCATCCTACTTGGTTCTTTGAAGGCTATGAAAAGGAAGCGATTGAAAAGATAATAGAGATTATCTTGGAAAAGGGAGAGTTTGATAAAGAAAAATTTATTTATAAAGTCGCTTCTACTATGGCTTGTAAAATGAGTATAAAAGCGAATGATTATTTGGATTTAGATACTGCTAAAATTCTTTTGAATAACTTAAGACGGTGTGATAATCCTTTTACTTGTCCTCATGGGAGACCTACTATTATTACATATAGTAATTATGATTTAGAAAGATTATTTAAAAGAGTGATGAATTAATGATAACTCCAGAAAAATAATAAAATAATTGATTTTTTTGGAGTTATATTATATAATTTTGCTAAAGAAGGTGATAAAATGGAAAGAAATGCTATGCAAAGTCTTGTTAGTTGGAAAAATAAGAAAAATAGAAAGCCTTTACTCTTATATGGAGCTAGACAAGTAGGAAAGACATATTTAGTAAAAGAGTTTGGTAATAAATATTTTAAAGATATTATTTATGTTAATTTTGAAACTAATAACATAGTTAGTAGTATTATTGATGAGAATATTGAGCCAGATTATATTATTAAAAATTTAGAGATTGTCTTTAATAAAAAAATAGATAAAGATAATACTTTGATATTCTTTGATGAGATACAAAAGAATACAAGAGCTTTAACTTCTTTAAAATATTTTTGTGAGGAAGCAAGTGAATATTATGTAATTGGAGCAGGTTCACTACTTGGTGTTCATATAAATAAAAAAGATTTTTCTTTTCCTGTAGGTAAAGTTGATTTTCTAACAATATATCCTATGTCTTTTGATGAGTTTTTAATTAATACAGGTAACTCTTTATTACTAGATTCTATAAAAGAACATTTTGATAGTAATAAAGAAATGCCAGAAGTACAACATAAGAGGGCACTTGATTTATATTATGATTACTTAGTAGTTGGTGGTATGCCAGAAGTAGTTAAAGAGTATATTAATAGTAATTCTTTTATTAATGCTATTGATTATCAAAAAAGTATAATAGAGTCTTATAAAAATGATATTACAAAATATTGTGAAGATGGAAATGAAGCGAATAAGATTTTAGCAACGTTTGACTCTATTCCAGTACAACTTGCTAAAGATAATAAAAAGTTTCAATATAAACTAATTAAAAGTGGTGGTTCTAGTTCTATTTTTGGAGATGCTATTAATTGGTTAGTTAATGCAGGTATTGTAAATAAATGTGTTAAGACAAAAATAGGTGTTCCTCTTAAAATGTATGAAGAGTTAGATTCTTTTAAATTATATATGAATGATGTAGGACTTTTAACAAACTTAAGTGAATATCCAATTTATTTAATAAAAAATAGAGAAGCGGTTAATGAAGTTATGGTAGGAATGTTAACGGAAAATTATGTTGCTACTTCTTTAATAATTAATAATCTTAATTTAAATTATTGGAAAGGCGATTATGAAAGTGAAATAGATTTTATCTTACAAGGAGAAAAAGGAAGTATTATTCCTTTAGAAGTAAAATCTAGTAATCACGTTAAATCTAGAAGTTTGAATAATTATATTAAATTATATAATCCTAAGTATGCTATTAGAATATCTTCCAAAAACTTTGGCTTTAAAAATAATATAAAGTCTGTTCCTTTGTATGCGGTATTTTGTCTTAATAAAGATAATATAGATATGTAGTACTATTACGAAAAAGTTTGCATTTGCAAGTAAATCCGTAATAGAGTTATTAATATAGACTAATAAATAAAATAATGCTTATATACTGTAGATGGATTAATGTTACCTAAGGTACATTTTGAAAGTAAAGATAAAGAAATTGCAAATTTAATTTTTAATTGGATAAATAAAAATTTTGATTTATAGGAGTGTTTTATGATAATTGCAATATTAGGACCAACTGCTGTTGGTAAAACGGCTTTAAGTATAGCTTTAGCTAAACATTACAAAGCTGATATTATTAATTTTGATTCTATGCAAGTTTATGAGAAATTAGATATAGGTACTGCTAAAGTAACGAGTATTGAAATGGATGGTGTAGTTCATCATTTACTTAGTTTTGTTTCTCTAGATAAGACTTATAGTGTTTATGATTATCAGAAGGATGCTAGAAGAATAATAGATAAGTTAATAAAAGATAATAAAAATGTTATCTTAGTTGGAGGAACAGGGCTTTATTTAAAAGCGACTTTATTTGATTATGAATTTAGTGAGGGAACTAGTTATAATTCTTATGATGATTTAAGTAATGAAGAGATACTTGATAAAATAAAGTCTTATAAAGTAGAAGAATTACCACATATAAATAATAGAAAAAGATTAGTAAGATTATTAAATAAATTAGAAAATAATGAAAAGATAACAAATAATGGTAATAATCTTTTATATAAAGATACTATTTTTATAGGTCTTACTACTGATAGAAATATTTTATATGATAAGATTAATAAAAGAGTAGATGAGATGTTTAATAATGGATTATTAGAAGAAGTAGAAAGTTTAAAAGATAGTTTTAAAGACTCTAAAGCATTAAATACAGGTATAGGATATAAAGAGTTTATTCCTTACTTTAGTAAAGAAAAATCTTTAGATGAAGTTAGAGAAGATATAAAGAAAAATTCTAGGCATTATGCTAAAAGACAATATACTTTTTTTAATCATCAATTTAATGTTAAATGGTTTAAAACAGATTATGATGATTTTGGTAAGACAATAAAGGATGTTATTGATTATATTGATAAAATGTAGTTGAAAAAAGATACTTAGTTATGTTAATATATAGATAATAAGATAAAGAAAGGAAGTAGTAGATATGGCTAAATCACTTTATCAGGGTAAAATAATTCGTCATTTTTATAAAACTTCAGGTTTACAAACGGTTACCTGGGGGGGGGTGTTTAAATTATTGTAATGATAGTTTAAACATTAATAATACTTCTTTCTTTCATTATGATATAAGAGCAGGATAAGTGTATTCTGTTCTTTTTGCTGTGTCAAAATATTTGATATGTAGGACTTTATGTGCTAATATTAAAATAGATATTTAAAGTATAAGAATATGGGATATAGATAAGAATAAGTAGTGAGGAGAATAGATATGACAAAGTCAAGAAAAGAAATATTAATAATAGGATTAATGTTATTATTAGTAATAGCATTAATAGGAGTAAGTTATGCAGCGTTTAGGTTTACTGGAGTAGGACAAAGAGAAAATACAATAACAACAGGTTCTATTACGATGACTTATGAAGAAAGTAGTAATACAATCTCCTTAAACGGAGCCTTACCTACAACAGATGAGACAGGAAAGAAAAGATTAAATCCTGGAGAGTATTTTGATTTTACTGTAAGTAGTAAGATATCAGGAGATGTAAATATTAATTATGAAATTACTGCTAAAGATGTAACTGATAGTGGTGCTAGAAAAATAGATGGCTCTAATATAAAGTTATATTTAACAAGATTAACAGATGATGGGGCAGAAGAACAAGTAATGAGTCCAGAGATATATAATGAGGAAAGTAGTGATAATAACTTTACAGGAAGACCAGCAGGAGAGATGAGTTTATATACAAGTAGTATGAGTAGTAGTGAAAGTAATACTTATAGACTTAGAATGTATGTAGATGAAGATTATAATCCCCAAGGAGATGGAGGAGGATTGCAATTTAGTTTACAAGTTAATGTTTATGGAAAAGACGGTAATCCTGAAGATATATTACCAACAGTATCAGAGAAACTTTTATCAAGTAACTTAGGTAATGGAAGTACTTATAATGATGGAGTAGATACCTTTATAACAGGAGAAGACCCAAATAATTATATTTGGTATAGTGGTAAATTATGGAGAGCAGTCAGTGTTAATAATGATGAGAAGACAACTAAGTTAGTAACCCAGTGGAATATAAGCGCAATTAATTATTCAAATGGTAGTACAGCTTTTGAAGGAAGTCATATGGAAGACTGGCTAAATGATACAAGTGTGGATGGATTCTTAGGTAATTTAAGAGATTATGAGAGTTTTATAGTGACAGATAGTGTATGGGATGCGACAATGGACTCAACAAGTCTTGGAAGTATAACAAGACCAGATGGAACAACAACTGTAACAGATACAGTAGGCTTGCTTAATACTTATGAATATCAATCAAGTTATATAGGAACTACCTATGGTAATGGATATTTAAATAATGGACTTACTTGGTGGACTTTAACGCCTTATTCTAATTACTATATTTGGAAAATTGAGAAAGATGGCAATGGTGGTTCAGGTTATCCGACTTCGAACACGTCATATGGTATTCGGCCATCAATAAATCTAAAATCTAACGTTCGTATTGTAGATGGTAATGGAACAATAGATAATCCATATCGTTTAGAAGGAGATAATGATAGTAATCTATCAGGAACACTATTAAATACAAGATATAGTGGTGAATATATAAGATTTGGGAATGATGAAAATAATCTATATAGAATAGTGAGCCATGAGACTCCAGGCTTGACTAAGATAACAAGTACTGAACCGTTAAAGAGTTCTGGAAATTTTTTAAGCAGTGCCTTTGATAGTAATAGTAGTGTTAGTTATTCAAGCAGTAATACAATAGGTGCTTTTTTGAATGAAGAATATCTAACTAATTATGTAGATAGTACATATAGTGATATGATAGAAGATAGTGCAACTTGGTATCTTGGAACAGTAGGAAGTAATGATTCATATAAATTAGCCAAATATACAGATACTAATATGAGTAGTACAACGGATGTCACTACAGAAGCAAAAGTAGGATTGTTAAGGTTTGGAGAATTAATGGCAGGACAATTTGATAGATATGCCGTAAAAGGTGGAAGTTCTAGTACAGGGCTAACAACTTATTATTGGACTTTAACGCCATATAGCACAGTCTTTGTTCGGTTCGCTTATAACGATGGCTCCGCAAATACCAATCGTCCTGCGAGCGCGCGCGGCGTCCGCCCATCCTTAAATCTAAAATCAAATGTAATAATAACAGGAGGTTTAGGAACTAAAGAGCAACCTTTTCAATTATCCGTTCAATAATGTTATCTGTTCAAATTAAAGAATCTAGCATAAAAACTAGATTTCTTTTTATTTTTGAACAGATAACATATATAATAATTCCTACTGGTAATGATACCAGTAGGAAAGGAGTGGTTTTGATGAGTTTACCAGATTTTAAAACTCAAATAAAAAATATAC
>CALVQY010000037.1 GCA_944358355.1 uncultured Bacilli bacterium
TTATAATAATTGCAAAACCAGTTTGTACTGATAAAGATTTTCATTATGAATTTGTTTTAGATACACAGTTTTTATCTCTAAAGGAGATAACTTATCAAGAATTAGTAATGATAAAGAATATTATTGAAGTTTTAGAAGAAAACAGAAGCTTTGTTTTGAAAAAAATAAAGAAATATACAGTAGATGAATATAAAGAAGAGTTGAGATTAAGAGAAGAAGAAAGTAGGAAAATTCTTTTAGTTTTAGATAACTATATTAAAAAATAGAGAAATGTATTATTAAAGAAAGGAAGTGTTAATGTGAACGAATTAAAAGAGCAAAATGACTTATTAATTTATAAAGATGAAAATGATAATATCATAGTAGATACGATATATAAAGAGGAAACCTTATGGTTAACTCAAAAAGGAATGTCAAAAGTATTTGATTGCACTACAGACAATATATCATATCATTTAAAAAATATTTTTAAAACGAATGAATTAAAAGAAGATTCAGTTACCGAGGAATCCTTGGTAACTGCTTCTGATGGTAAGAACTACAAAACTAAAATATACAATTTAGATGCTATTATTGCTGTTGGATATAGAATTAATTCAAAAAAAGCGACAGATTTTAGAATTTGGGCAACTAAAGTATTAAAAGATTATATGATTAAAGGTTTTGCTCTAAATGATGAGAGATTTATTAGAGGCAATAAATATGATGCGAAATATTTTGATGAATTACTTGAAAGAATAAAGACTATTAGAGTTAGTGAGAGAATGTCATATCAAAAAATAACTGATTTGTTTATTGCAACTTCAGCGGATTATAATCCTAAGAGTGAAGAAGCCTATACTTTCTTTAAAATAATCCAAAATAAACTTCATTATGCAATTTCTGGACATACTGCGGCAGAACTTATATATAGTAGAGCAGATGCTTCTAAAGAACATATGGGACTTACTAATTGGAAGAATTCTCCAGATGGTTTAATATATAAATATGATGTATCTATTGCTAAAAATTATTTAACTGAAGAAGAACTATCTAAATTAAATGATTTAACTAACTTATTTTTAGTCTTTGCAGAAGACGAAGCGAAAGAAAGACATGTTATGACTATGCAAAATTGGATTGATGCAACAAATGATTTATTAAAATTTAGAAGAAAGAAAGTTTTAAATAATGCAGGAAGTATTTCTCATAAAGAAGCAGTAGATAAAGCAGAAAAAGAATATGAAAAATATAGAGTTATACAAGATCAAGAATATGTTTCTTCTATGGATAGATTTTATAAGAAATATTTAGAAGAGAATAATGAAAGTAAAGTTGTGAATTGATATAAATTAAAGGAGGTAAGGATGAAATATGGATGATAAGCAAAATAATATTATGATTTATGAAGATAAAGATGGAGTTACTAAAGTAAGTGTTAAATTTATAGATGAAGATATTTGGTTAACAAAGTATCAAATTGCAGATATTTATAAGACTACAAGACAAAATATAGAGCAACATATTAATAATATTTATCATGATAAAGAATTAGACGAAAGTTCAACTTGCAAGAATTTCTTGCAAGTTCAAAAAGAGGGCAATAGAAATGTTAAAAGAAATATAGACCATTATAATCTAGACATGATAATCGCTTTAGGGTATCGTGTTCAGTCTGATGTTGCAGTTAGATTTAGAATATGGGCTACAAAAAGATTACATGAGTATATACAAAAGGGTTTTGCCCTTGATGATGATAGATTAAAACAAGGCGGTAATAGATATTTTAGAGAGTTATTACAGAGAATTAGAGATATTCGTTCTAGTGAAAGAAACTTCTATCAACAAGTAACAGATATCTATGCAACTTCTATAGATTATGACCCAAGAAGTGATATAACAAAAAAATTCTTTGCTACAGTTCAAAATAAATTACACTATGCAGTTCATGAACATACTGCAGCAGAACTTATTCATGAAAGAGTAGATAATGAAAAGCCATATGTTGGAATGACTAATTTTAAAGGAGATTATGTTACAATAGATGATGTTAAAATCGCTAAAAATTACTTATCTGAGATAGAACTTCAAAGATTAAACTTGTTAGTATCACAGTTTTTAGACTATGCAGAACTACAAGCTTTAGAGCAAAGGCCAATGAAAATGAATGATTGGGTAGAAGAGTTAGATAATCAAATTTTACTTAATAGAAGAAAAGTTTTAGAAGGTAAAGGGAAAATTTCTCACGAAGAAGCAATTAAAAAAGCAGAAAAAGAATTTGCTTTATATCGCGAAAGAGAAATGAGAGAGTTACAAAGTGATTTTGATTTAATGATGAAGTCTTTACCAAATAATAATGAAGTTTAATAAAATTTGGTCGGCGATGCTGATTAAGCTGACTAAATTGAATTGTTTTGATAAAATATATATAATGTAAGAAAGTGAAAGCCAATCTGTAATTAAAAGTGAAAAGAAATATAATAAAATAATTTATATTAAAATATCCCGAGGAGGTGAATATATGGCAAATAAAATAATTGAAGTTCAAAATATTAAAGTAAATATAACAAGCATAAATAATAGCGATTAAATATGTATTTCTGATTTTACAAAGTTTAAAGATGGCAAATCAACTTCTGATGATATTATTAGAAATTGGTTAAGAAATAGAATTACTTTAGAATTCTTAGGAACGTGGGAATCAATATATAATCCAAACTTTAATTCCGTCGAATTCGACGGGTTTAGAAGAGAAGCAGGTCTTCATACTTTTACATTGAGTGTTACTGAATGGTGTAATAAAACTAATGCAATTGGTATATATTCAAAACGTGGTAAATACGGTGGAACATATGCTCATAAAGATATTGCTTTTGAATTTGCCTCTTCTATTAGTCCCGTTTTTAAGTTATACTTGATAAAAGAATTTGAAAGATTAAAGACATTAGAAAATAGTAATAGAGAATGGGATGTAAAAAGAATTTTAACAAAAAATAATTATATTATTCATACTGATGCTATTAAAAATTATATATTGCCTGATAATGATTACTATAAAGATAGAGAATGGTTAAAGTATGCAGAAGAAGCAGATATTCTAAATGTAGCGTTATTTAATACAACAGCTAAAGAGTAGAGAAAACTTAACCCTACTTTAGCTAAAAATTCTAATATAAGAGATTATGCTACGATAAATGAATTAACAGTATTATCTAATTTGGAATCATATAATGCAGAATTGATTAAAGAAGGCAAAGAAAAAGAAGAAAGATTTGAAATATTGAGTAGTATTGCAAAGTATCAGCTTGATATACTTAATAATGCAGAGAAGATAAAATTATTAGGAGATAAAAATGGAGAATAGTGTTAATACACTTGTAAAACTTAAAAAATACAATACAAGATAAATTATATAAAAATGAGACAAAAATTATAAGGGATGGAAGTGATTTTGATTTAATAAAGTAAAGATAGTAAATCTAATGTATTTGAGCATTTTGTTGAAATTAACAAAATGATATAATTGGGTAAAATTTCAAAAAGGAAATTAGAAATAGGAAGTGGTTTAAATGAATGAAAATAAACAAATAGTGCAATGGGCGATACGGATTTCAGAAAAACCATCTCTAGATCGTTATAAAATAAAGAAACCAGAAAAGTTGTTTTTTACACATTTTGATAATTGATTAAAAAAAGTGTAATATTATATATTAGTAATATAATATGATGATGTTATGCGACAATTTATTGCACAAATTCTGCTAGAGGTACAATCACAGACAATACAAACAATATTTTAAAAGAAGGTGAGCTTAGAGCAGAAACTTCCGTCGGAATTTCCGACATAAGTTTTGGTGGAATAGGGCCGAAAGTTTAGTATTTGGTAAAAAATGTAATATATTAATGTTAACACAAAAAGAAAGGAGATGATACAAATGGATAATTTAATAAATCCAAATCAAGATATTGTTTTTTATAATGATGAAGAAGGAAATTTTAATGTTGAGGTATTAATTAAGGATGAAGATGTATGGTTAAATACAAAAATGTTAGCCCGACTTTTTAAAATTGATCGATCTGGAATTATAAAGCATATATCTGATATATATAAAGATGATGAATTAAGTAAAAGTTCAACTTATGCAAAAATTGCACAAGTTCAAAAAGAAGGCAATAGGAAAGTCACAAGAGAAATTGACTATTACAATCTAGATATGATAATTTCTTTAGGTTTTAGAATTAACTCTAAAACAGCAATTAAGTTTAGAACCTGGGCTAATAAACTATTAAAAAATTATATAATTAAAGGCTATAATTTAAACGAAGATAGGTTTATGAAAGCAAATAGAAGTGATTTAGAGTATTTTGATGAATTACTAGAAAAGATAAAATTGATAAGAACTAGTGAAAGAATGTTTTATCAAAAAATAACTGATATATTTGCAGAATGTAGTATAGATTATGTAAAAGATAGTGAACTAGCTAATACTTTCTATAAGACAATTCAAAATAAGTTTCATTATGCTATTACGCATCAAACAGCAGCAGAGATAATATACTCTAGAGCAGATGCAAAGAAAGAATATATGGGACTTACCAATTGGAAAAACTTACCTAATGGTAAAATATTAAAAAGTGATGTAAGTATTGCTAAAAATTATTTAGATAAAAAAGAATTAGAAGAATTAAACGATTTAGTTAATTTATATTTAGATACGGCTGAGAATAGAGCTAAAAGACATATTCCTATGAAAATGGAAGATTGGATTAAATCTGTAGAAGATATATTTAAAATAAACTTTTATGATAATTTAACTAATAAAGGAAGTATTAGTCATGAAGAAGCAGTAGAGAAGGTAGAAAGTGAATATGAAAAATACAAAGTAATACAGGACAAAATATATATTTCGGACTTTGATAAATTATTACTAGAGACAGAAAAAATAAAAATTGGTGAAAATAATAAGTAAATATAGCATTAAAGAAATATAAAAACAGTAATGAAAGGATGGTTAAAATGAATATAGATGATGAAAAAAAGGTTTTTCTTCTGGTCGTATCGCCTGGGCGAGCCACATTTATGCCAAACTATCTCTAAACCCTTATAGAATAAAGAAAATAGAGAAATGAGTTTTTACACATTTTTACAAAGATATGCTAAATTTTACTGATTTTTATAAAAAATATAATCGTGATATCCTTAGTAAGGAATTTATTAGAGTTGAGTAGTCAAAATGAGTAATTATTATTGATGGAAAAAGTATAGCATGACATGAATATGTTAGCGAATAATTAAAATTGTGATAGTAGATTGGAGGTAGTGATGAAGAAAATTACAATATTTTTGAAGATATAAAACATATTGATGAATATGGAAATGAGTACTGGTTTGCTCGTGATTTGCAAAAAGTTTTAGAATATAAGGATTGGAGAAATTTTTTAAAAGTTTTAGATAAAGCAAAGGAAGCTTGTTGCAATTCTAGATTTAACGTGGATGAACAACTTGTTGAGGTCAACAAGTTGTCAAAAAGAAACAATAATGCTATTGTTAATATACAAGATTATAAATTATCGAGATATATATGTTATTTGATAGTTCAAAATGCCGACCCAAGTAAGGAAGTGGTTGCTTTAGGACAAACATATTTTGCTATTCAAACAAGAAAGCAAGAAATAACTGAGCAAGAATATGATTCATTATCAGATGATGAAAAAAGATTTTATCAAAGAAAATTAACAAAACAAGGCAATTATACTTTACAAAAAGTCGCATCATCTGCAGGTGTAAAAAATATGGCTGAGTTTCATAATGCGGGATATAAAGGACTGTATAACGGTGAAACAGCTGATGATATTTTCAAGAGGAAAAAATTACGTTATAGAGAAGATATTTTAGATAATATGAACGAGGATGAGTTAGTAGCAAATTTGTTTAGAATCAATCAAACAAAACAAAAACTTTTAAGAGATAATATTCAAGGCGAAAATAATGCTAAAAACGTACATTATGAAGTTGGCAAAAAGGTAAGGAAAGCAATTGCCGATATTGGTGGTATGATGCCTGAAGAAATGCCAACACCAAAAAAGAGTTTGAAAGAACTTGAAAGGGAAAAGAAACAACTAACAGATAAGAAAAAGAGAAAATTAGTAGTAGGAACGATATAGTAAGGAAGTGATAAAATGGAGAATAAAGAAAAAAGTTTGGCATCACAGCGTATCGGGTGGGCGATACGGATTTAAGAAAAACCATCTCCAAACCCTTATAAAATAAAGAAATAATAAAATTCAGTTTTTACACATTTTAATTGTTTTTATAGAAAGGATTATATTATAATATGAAAGAAAGCATTCTTATTAAGAAAAATAATGATTATGAATTAATAGATATTGAAAGTATTTATAAAGATATTAAAGAAAAAATAATAACTGCTCGTACAAAAATGTTAAAGCATATTGATACAACAATGATAGAAGTTTATTGGTATGTTGGGAAAGTTACATACGAGCTATCTGAAAATAGTACAAAAGCTAGTTATGGTAAGAAAATTGTAGATGCATTGTCTGCTCGACTAACAAATGAATTTGGAAGCGGATTTTCTCCAGTTAGTCTTAGGAGAATGAGAAAGTTTTATCAACTATATCCAATTTGGTCGGCAGTGCCGACTGAATTAAGTTGGTCTCATTTTCAAGAATTAATTAAAGTGGATAGGAAAGAAGAAAGAGAATTTTATGAAAAGGAAGCTATTAAATCTAATTGGGGCTATAGAGAACTTAGTAGGCAAATTAATACAAAACTTTATGACAGATATTTAATATCACCAGATAAGGGAAAAATTTTAGAGGATGCTAAAGTAGGAAAAATAGAAAAGCAACCGGAAGAATTGTTAAAAACACCTTATATTTTCGAGTTTGCTGGGTTAAAAGAAAACAAAAATTATTTAGAAACTGATTTAGAAAGAGCTCTATTATCTCATTTAACAGAATTCTTGTTAGAATTAGGCAGAGGATTTTCATTTGTTGCTAATCAACAACGTATAAAAATAGGAGCAGAATACTATTATCCAGATTTAATATTTTATAATAGATTAGCTAAATGCTTTGTTATAATAGATTTGAAAATTGGCAAATTAACACATCAGGATATCGGACAAATGCAGATGTATGTTAATTATTATAAAAAGACACAAATGATTGAAGGAGAAAATGATCTTATTGGAATTTTATTGTGTGCAGATAAAGATGATGCAGTTGTAGAAATGACTTTAGGTGATAATGTAAAGAATGTATATGCTTCTAAATATTTAACTTACTTACCAACTAAAGAAGAATTAATAAGAATTATTAAAGATGAAAAAGAATTATATGAGTTAGCACAAGAAAATGCAGAATAGAGGATGTGAAAGTTATGAATAAAGATGATAATCAAAAAGGTTTTTCTTCTAGTCGTATCGGGTGGTATCCAGGACATATGGCTAAAACAAAAAGAGAAATAAAGGAAAAGATTAATCTAATTGATATAATTTATGAAGTAATAGATGCAAGAATGCCTATATCTTCTAAGATTAAAGATATTGATGATTTAATTAAAGATAAGCCTAGAATATTAATAATGACTAAATATGACTTGTGTGATAAAAAAGAGACTGATAAATTTATTAGTTATTATGAGAGTTTAGGTTATAAAGTAGTACCGGTTGATCTTGCTAATAATAAGAATGTTAAGAACGTCTTAAATTTGAGTGAAAGCGTTAGTAAAGAATTAAATGAAAAAAGAAAATCTAAGGGTCTAAAGCCTCGTAATTTAAGAGCTTTAATTATAGGGATACCTAATGTAGGGAAGAGTACTCTAATTAATAGATTAGTAGGGAAGAGGGCAGCAGGTGTAGGGAATAAGCCAGGTTTTACTAAAAGTCTTTCTTGGATTAGAATTAATAAAGATATAGATTTATTAGATTCACCTGGTATTTTATGGCCTAAACTAGAAAATCAATATGAAGCTAGAATCTTGGCAATTTTTTCATCTATAAAAGAAGAGATACTTAATAAAGAAGATTTAGCTCTATTTGCTATAGATATCCTAACAAAACTATATAAAGAAAAATTAGAGGAACGTTATAATATTAAAATAGATAATATGACTAATGTAGAAATTATGGAAGAAATTGCTAAAAAAAGAGGTTGTGTTACTAAAGGTAATATTACTGATTATGAGAGAGTATCTAGTATTATTCTTAATGATATAAAAAATAATGCTTTTAAAGAAATAACTTTAGATAGATAAAAATAATTGAAATTTTTTTATAAATTAGATATGATATATGTAAGGTAAAAAAGGAATGGTTATTTTTATGGAGACAGTAAAAAAGTATTTTAATTTAAAAAATATTATAATTTTATTATTTGTTGTTTATATGTGGCTTTTCTTTTATACAAGAATTTTAAATGACAATAATGAATTGATTGTTACTATACCTGTTATAGTTATATTTTTTATATTTTTGTTTATTCAAATTCTTTTCTTTTTTCTTTATAAATATATTAAAAAAAAGAAATTAGAAATTAGCAAAATATATGTAATATTGGCTTTTTGTTTTTTACCATTTTATTTATTTGCCTTTCCACAGGCTCAGATTCCTGATGAATTTGGTGATTATAATAGGTCTTTAGAAATATCAATGGGATATTTAACATCGGAATATAAAGGAGAAAAAATAGGTGCAGGAAGAAAATTACCTACAAATATTGAAAAGGTATTTAGTAATAATGCTAAATATGAAGATACTTTAAACGTAATGGATATAACTTTAAATAAAAAGACTAAATTTTATAATTTTGCTAATAAATCATTATATTCATTTCCTTGTTATATACCTCAAACATTAGGTATAACTTTAGGAAGAATTGTTAATATTCCAATAATAGGACAAATTTATTTAGGAAGAGTTTTCAATTATTTATTATTTGTATTGTTAGGATATTTTTCTATTAGATATTTACCGTTAAAAAAAGAATTAGCTTTATTTATTTTTCTTTTACCTATAACATTACAAGAAACGATTTCTTTATCTCCTGATGCTATGACTATAGGTGTTTCTTCATTATTAGTTAGTATGATACTATCATTTAGATATAATAAAGATAAGATGTTATCTAAGAAAGAACTCTTCTTTTTAGCTTTACTAGCAATAATTTTGTCATTATGTAAAATAGTTTATTTACCAATTTGTTTTCTTTTGTTTTTACTACCTAATAGTTGTTTTAAAAGTAAAAAACATAAATATATTTATACTATTTTTATTATATTAATAGCGACTATTTTAAATTTAATTTGGTTAGATATATCTTCATTATATTTAAATGCTTTTCATCATCGTTCAAATTCAAGTTTACAATTAGAGTATATAATTTCTAATCCTTTAAAGTATTTAGCAACATTTATTAACACATTAGATGTATATTTAATTAATTATTTGGTTACTATGGTTGGTGGTCAGTTAGGTCCTCTTAATATCAATACTTCAGCACCTATAGTTATTTTGACATTAATAATTTTATTTTATTTAATAGTTTCTAATAATAAGAAATGTTTTCTTAGTATTAAAGAACGAGTATTTATGATAATAATTGTCTTAATTGTTGTGGCTTTAGTTTTTACAAGTATATATATGCAGTGGAACAGTGTTGAAAATAAAATAATAGAAGGAATTCAAGGAAGATATTTTATACCATTATTGTTATTACTAGCAGGGGCTTTTATGAGTAATGAAAAGAATGATTTAAAATTAAATAGCAATTTGGTACTATTTATGATTTGTGCTAATGTAATGGCTCTAATAGCTGTTTCTACAAGTTTTATATAGGAGTGATTTTTATGACTATTGGTTTTGTTATACCAGTAAAAGAAAATGAGAAAAGAAGAATATTGTTACCTAAAGATATCGAAAAAATAAGTAAAAAAGATAGTTTGTTTTTTGAAAGTGGCTATGGTGAAGTTTTAGGTATTGAAGATAAAGAATATATAGATATGGGATGTAATGTTGTATCATTTGATGAAGTATTAACTAAAGATATAATTTGTGATCCTAAAATAGGTGATGCTAATTATTTGGATAAATTAAAAGATGGACAGATAATTTTTGGATGGATACATGCTGTAAAGAATAGAGAATTAACTGATTTGTTATTAGAGAAGAAAATAACTGCTATTGCTTTTGAAGATATGTTTTATAAAAACAAGCACGTCTTTTATAAGAATAATATATTAGCAGGGGAAGCTTCTTGTTATCATGCTTTAACTTATTTAGGAAGAATTCCAGAAGGTATGAAAGCTGCTATCATTGGTAATGGTAATACTGCGATAGGTGCTTTTAGGATGTTATCTAAATTAGGAGTTGATGTGGATATTTATCCTAGAAAATTAGAAGCTCTTTTTAAGGAAAGTCTTAATCAATATGATTTAATTGTAAATTGTGTTTTATGGCCTGTTACAAGATGTGATCATATTGTTAACAAGAAAGATTTATCTAAAATGAAAAAAGATAGTATGATTATTGATGTTAGTTGTGATGAAAACGGTGCTATTGAAACGAGTCATCCTACAACTTTTGATAATCCCATTTATATAGAAGAAGGAATTATTCATTATGCAGTTGATCATAGTCCTAGTATTTTTTATAAAACTTTTAGTGATGAGTGTTCATCTCTTATAACAGATTATATTAATGATTTAGTTTTAGATAATAAAAATTTAGTATTAGAAAATGCTACAATTATAAAAAATGGAAAAATAATAGATCAAAAAATAAAAGATTTTCAAAATAGGAGTTAAAAATGAATATATATGATAGTAAATACAGAAATTTAATACCAACTATTTTTTTTACTAAACACTATTATTATCAAGTAATGGGAAAAAAATTAAATCTTCGTAATCCTAAAACGTTTAATGAAAAGCTTAATTGGTTAAAATTATATTATCATAACCCATTAATGATTAAATTAGTTGATAAGTATTGTGTAAGAGAGTACGTAAAAAGAAAAATTGGAAAAAAATATTTGGTTCCTTTAATAGGAGTTTATGATAAAATAGAAGATGTTAACTTTGATAAATTACCAGACAAATTTGTAATTAAATGCAATCATGATAGTGGTAGTTATGTTGTCTGTGAAGATAAAAATAATTTAAATATAGATAGTGTTAAGGAAAAAATAAATAATCATTTATCTAGAAATTATTATTATCAGTGGAGAGAATGGCCTTATAAAAAGGTAAAACCGAAAATACTAGTAGAAAAATATATGTGTGATAAAGTGACTAATAGTTTTGATGATTATAAATTTATGTGCTTTGATGGAGAAGCTGACTGTGTTATGGTTTGTACTGATAGAAAAAGTGGTAATACTAAATTTAGATTTTTTGATAAAGATTGGAATTTAAAAAAATATAATAAATCTTCTTTAAATGATTTAAATACTAATTACCCTAAACCTAAACGTATTGATGAAATGTTTCGTTTAGCTTCTATTTTATCTAAAGGTTTTCCTTTTGTTAGAGTAGATTTATATTATGCAAATAATAAAATATATTTTGGGGAATTAACATTTTTTCCTCAAGCAGGTTGGGATCCTAATATAGTTGAAGATGCTGATAAATTATTAGGAGAGAAAATAAATATAAGGAGGTATTGAGTTGGAGAAGGTATTAATAACTGGTGGAGCAGGGTTTATTGGGTTTCACCTTTCTAAAAAATTATTAGAAAATAATTATTTTGTAGTTGCTATAGATAATATGAATGATTATTATGATGTTGATTTGAAAAAGGCTAGATTAGATATATTAAAAGAATATAAAAATTTTTCTTTTTATAAAATAGATATCTCTAATAAAAGCGATTTGTTAGACTTATTTGCTGATAATAAATTTGATATAGTTATTAATTTAGCAGCACAAGCTGGTGTAAGATATAGTATTGATCATCCTGATTCATATATATTTTCTAATATTGTAGGATTTTTTAATATATTGGAATGTTGTAGAATTTATCCAGTTAAACATTTATTATTTGCATCAAGTTCATCTATTTATGGTAAAAATAATTCTATTCCTTATAAAACTAATGATAATGTAGATAAACCTGTTAGTTTATATGCTGCTACTAAGAAAAGTGATGAGTTAATGGCTTATGCTTATAGCAATTTATATAATATTAAAGTAACAGCTCTTAGATTTTTTTCTGTTTATGGTCCTTATGGAAGACCTGATATGGCTTATTTTTCCTTTACTAATAATATTATTAATAATAAAGAAATAAAACTGTTTAATAATGGAGATATGTATAGAGATTTTACTTACGTTTTAGATGTTGTTGAAGCTGTATATAGATTACTAGATAAAATACCTTTAAAGGACGGATTAGGTGTTTATTATAAAGTATATAATATAGGTAATAATAATCCTGTTAAAATTAGTTATCTAGTAGAAATATTAGAAAAAGAATTAGGAAAGAAAGCTAATATTAAATATTTACCGATGCAGCCTGGTGAGGTTTATCAAACATATGCTGATATTAGTGAGATAAAGAAAGATATATCTTTTGTACCTAATACTTCTATAGAAGATGGACTTCATCAATTTGTTAAGTGGTATGAAGAATTTTATAAAGAAAGGTAATATTGTATGGAAAAAATATGTGTATATACTTGTATAACTGGTAATTATGATAATTTGAAAGATGTTATTGTTAAAGAAAAAGGTGTAGATTATGTTTGTTTTACTAATAATAGGGAGATAACTTCATCCACTTGGAAAATAATTTATATTGATGATGGAATTTTAAATAATCATTATTTGTCAAGAAAAATTAAAATGTTAGGACATCCATATATTGAAGATAACTATGATTTGAGTATATGGATAGATGCTTCTATTATATTTAAACAGAGTGTAAAAGAGTTTGTAAAAAAATATTTTGATTTAGAAAAAGATTTAATAGCAGCATGTAAGCATAGTGTTAGGAATTCTATAACTGAAGAAGCTGAAGCTTGTATTAAATATAAAGAAGATAATAGAGAGTTAATTGAGAAATTACTTAATTTTTATAAGAAAGAAAAATTTAAGGATGATTTAGGTCTATTGGAAATGACTCTTATTATTAAAAGACATAATAATAAGTTAGTTAAAGAGACTATGAAATTGTGGTTTGATATGATTATTAATTATAGTAGGAGAGATCAGTTAAGCTTTATGTATTGTGTTTATAAAACTAATCTTCCTTTCAAAGTTATTCCTTTAAATGTATGGAATAATGAGTATTTAGAGTTTTCTTCTCATAACAGTGATAAATTTGAATATAATTACCAGGTTTATTATAATTATGGTAATGGTTTTAACGAATTAGATAGTGAAAAGATAGATTATCTTAATAGCGGTGATTCTTATCATATTAGTTTAAAGCTTAAGAAGACAGTAGAATCACTTAGAATTGATTTAACTGATGTTATGGGAATATCTTTTAAATTTATTGAATTTAAAGGAATAGATATGGTTGATTTAGAATTTAGAGATTTTTTTAAATTTCAAGATAGCTATATTACAACAAGTAATGATCCACAAATAATAATTAATAAAAAAATTATGAAAGGGCAAAAAATAGAAATTTGTGTTTTAATTAAAGTATTAAAAAAACAAGATTTTTTTGATTTAATAAGTTCTTTAAATGACGAAAACTCCAAATTATTAAAAAAATTAAATAATGAAAAAAAAGAAAATTCTAATTTGAATTTAGAGATTAGTAAAATTTTAAATAGTACTTCTTGGAAAATTACAAAACCTTTACGATCTGTAAGTAGTCTATTTAGAAAATAATATTATCTATTTATGTAAAATAGTTGCTTTTTTTCTTTCTTTTTTTAATATTTGTGATATACTTAGAATGAAAAATAAAGGAGTAGAACTATGTTAAATAAAGGTAATAAGAAATACAATAATAAATCTAGACTTGTAAGAAATAGAATTGTATATGCTAAAACAACGTTGAATAATAAAAGTGATAGTTTTAATAAAAAAATATATATTGTTTTATTTATAAGTCTTGCTTTTAACTTATTATTATTTAATGACTCTTTTATGACTTCTAATGTAGCTTCTGCTAAAGAAAAAGAAGTTGTTAAGGAGAAAGAGGTTATTAAAGTTCCAGATAATTATTTGTTTTTGGGAGATTCAATTACTGAGTATTATGATTTAGATAAGTACTATCCAGATTTGCCAGTTGTTAATAGTGGTATTGCTGGTGATACGACTGAAGATATTTTAAATGATATGGAAGGTAGGGTATATCAATATAATCCTAGCAAAATATTTCTTTTAATTGGTACTAATGATTTACAAGAAGATAAAAGTGTTGATGAAGTTTTTAATAATATAAAGAAAATTATAGAATTGATAGAAGAAAATAGACCTGATGCAACAATTTATTTAGAAAGTATTTATCCTGTTAATGAATCTGATAATAAAAAAATCAAAGGTGATGTAGTAGATAAAAGAAATAATAAAGATATTAAAGAAATAAATAAAAAGTTAAAAAAATATGCTGCAAAAAATAATATTACTTATATTGATTTATATGACACTTTAAAAGATTCTTCAGATAATCTTGCTCTTGATTATACTACTGAAGGGTTACATGTATCTCAAGAAGGATATGAAGAAGTTACAAAAGTATTAAAAAAATATATAAAACAATCAGGATAAAATAATGAAAAAAAAGTTAAAAAGCCCTAGAACCTTTATATATTAAAGATTCTAGAGCTTTTTTGAGCAAAAAAACCGATTATACTGGAAAAAAGTTAATTACCTATGATATTCTAAATAAGTAGAATAGAGGGTGTAAAAATGGGAAAAGTAAATAATAAAAGATTCAATTTAAATACAAGAGAGATAAATTTTATCTTAAATAAACTTGGAATAGATAATATATTAG
>CALVQY010000038.1 GCA_944358355.1 uncultured Bacilli bacterium
GATTTTGTACTACTCTTCTTATTTGGTGTATATTTTATTACAGGATCTGCTCTATCTTCTGTTGTCTCATAATTATCAGCATCACATATTAAAGTCACATAATATTGATAATCTTTATCAGTTATCTTTTGTACTGTCACACTACTTTTTTTTAAATTACAATCGTTTTCATTTCTATCTTTTACAGGATCTATATATTTTTCATTTATTAATGTCTCTACTGTTACACTATTAGTTTCTCCAACCTCTTTTGGTAATTTACTCCTATAATCAGCAAAATAATCACGTCCTGCCAATACCAACATATTTTCTTGTGAGTTATAATACTCCTCGTGTGACTTATTTAAAATACTAGTTATTGATGTTATTACTAATGTTGTTAATAATCCTAGTATTATTATTGTCACTAATAACTCTACCATTGTAAACCCTTTTCTATTCATTTAGCAACACAACCTTTACTGTAACAATTTCTTATCTTCAAATCATATATTACCACAAAAAAATTATAACTGTCTATTGTTTTTTACAACATTTTAAAACATTTTAAATTACCATTTTCTTCTTTATATATAGCAATATCACTATTATTATTTACAAATAACACTTTATCAAGAACATTATAATTATTATTAATAGCAGTCCCATTTATAATTTTTTTATAGTCATTATCTTTTACTTCTTTAACTGGAATATCTAAAGCATCAAGAATAGAAATTAAATTACTGCTTATATTTACATTATCTAAATCTAAAGAATTATCTAACAAGAATTTTCCTTGCCTTGTTCTTTTTAAATTACTCATCGTAAAATAGAGCCCTAAAAAATCTCCCATTTCTTTAATTAAACTTCTAATATATGTTCCTTTAGAAACAACACATCTAAATTTAAAAGAGGTATCAGTAAAATCTAGTAATTCTAAGTCTTTAATCACAACTTCTCTTTTAGGAAGAACAACTTCTTTATCACTTCTAGCATATTCATATAATTTCTTACCATTAACCTTAACCGCTGAATATTTAGGAACTGTCTGTAAATACTTCCTAGGAAATTTCTTAAAAAGAAAATCTAACATTTTTTTAGTAATTTTTTCATCTTTTTTATCTAATACTTTCCCTTCTAAATCTAAGGTATCTGTTAATAACCCTACTTTTACTTCTGCAATATACTCTTTATCTTCACAAGTCAATAACTCATTTATTTTAGTAGCCTTATTAATAGTAATAACAAGAAGACCAGAAGCTAGTGGATCTAAAGTTCCATTATGTCCTACTTTTTTTGTATCAAAAATTAAAGATACTTTATTAACTACATCTCTAGAAGTCAAGCCCTTAGGTTTATTAACCAAAAGAACTCCAGAACGATTATATAATTTATCGTATTCTTCCAAAGTTAAACCTTTATTCATAATAATAGAAGCTGTACTTTTACCAACATATCTATAATGCCAAGGTTCATAGTTATAACCTGTTATTTTTTCTTTACCTAAAGGATATCTAAGAATCAAACCATATAAAGGTAATAATTCAATAATTTTTGCAAATATCTCATGATAATTATTAATATAGTCTTCTTCTTTAATTTCTTTGCCATCTATAATAAGAGCAATATCAAAACAAAGACCACTATGGTGTTCACTAACACCAGGTAAAGCGACATATTTATTGGCATACTCTATTCCAAAGTTTTCTATATATTTTTCTCTTTCTTTATTTTGATCTTCTTCACTTCTATAACCACTTACGACTTTAATATAAATATTATCTTTTTCTAATCTCTTCTTTAAGTCAAGATATGCTCTAAAAGTTCTCTTTTCTAAAACAACTCCCTCATCTACTTTAACTAAAAGAAAATTACTAAAGTCCTTCTTATCATAAGGATTATCTTTATTTATTAAAATTTTATAATTCATGTTCTCCCTCATTTATTTTATCAATCAACTTATCTATATGCTCTCCATAGCTAATTGATTCATCATAAAAGAATTTTAATTCTGGAATATGTCTAATTTCTATTCTCTTAGCAAGCTCACTTCTTATAAAACTACTAGCATTATTTAATGCTTTTAATGTTTCCTCTTTTTTTTCTTGCTCTAAAACTGTTACATATACTTTACAATAACTCAAATCACTTGATGTATCACAATCAGTAACAGTTACAAACTTAATATCCTCATCTTTTACTTCTAACATTAATATTTTACTAATTTCTTCTCTTATCATATGATTAATTCTTTCTATTTTTATATTTATCATTATATTCACCCTTTCTTGAAAATAGTATAGCATAAATTTAAAAAATTAGATATAATATAACTTAATCACGAGGGGGTGTCTAATCATGAAAAAGGACTTAGAAGTAATTGAAGCTTTAAAAAACAACGATGAAAGAAGAATAGCATTCTTTAAAAATAAGATTAAAGAAGAACTAGTGAAAAATAAAATGCCAATATCTGATAATATCATCAACAAACACTTAGAAGAAGGAATTAAAAATTACGATGAAAGTATTAAAGTACCCTTTTTATTTTATTTAAGATCTTTAATAAGAAATAGCAATGAAAATAAAACTAATAATGATGAACAAATTTCTGATAATAATCTTTTTAATAAAAAAGAACTTGAAATATTAAAATGGTATTTAGGATACAATAATAAATTTTTAAATAATACAGAAATAGCTTTAGAAACAGGCTATACGATTACAGAGGTAATAGAAACTTTAAAGAAGTTTAATAAAATTAAAAAGAATAATCAAAAAGAAGTATTAGAAGTCTTTCCTGATTATAAAGATAAATTAAAAGAAAGAAATATTTATTTTACTAAAGGAACAATAACAATTACTGAGAAACAACTAAGAATATTAGAAACTTATTTAAATAATGATGTTACAGAAACTGCAAAAGTTCATAACTTAACAGAATATATGGTTAAAAAGGAATTAACAAATTGTTATAAGCTTTTAAAATATCAAAACAATCTAAATCTTATCTTAAAAAGGAATCCTAACTTAACTGAAGAAATGATAATAAAAAAAGGTAAACTTATTGCTAGTAGGCCTAAATCACACAAAAGAACAAGAGCAAGGTTAACTGAAAAAGATATTGAAATATTAAGAGTCTTATATGAAAAAAGTAATCTTTCATCTTCTGAAATGGCTAAATTATTAAATTATAAAGATAGAAAAAGTTTCGGGTCTGCTAAAACTATTTTATTTAATAAATTAAGAGATAATAAAAATTTAAAAGTACAAGCTTTAAAATACTGCCCTACTTTAGATATTCCAAGTGAAAAAAGAAAATATAACTATCAAATAAGTAATGAAGACAAAGCTTTAATAAGCCTATTATTAAAATACAAAGATAATGATGAAAAAATAATGGAAGAACTTAATTTTGAAAAAGATGTTTATCTAGATAAAAAAGAAAAATTACTTCAAAGGATAAGTAAAAGTAAAAAAATAATAAAAGAATTAAAAAAAGAATTTAACGATATTGAATCAATATTACCACTAAAAAAATTAACTCAAAGTCAAAAGAATTTGTTAATATTATTAAATGAAACTAAAAATGAACCTTTATCTGATGAAGAAATGGCTATTAGATTAAATTTAAAAAATAAAGAAAGTTATTTAAGTGAAAAAAGAATATTATTTAAATTATTAAGAGAAAATAAAGAATTATTAGAAGAATCGAAAGAGTTTTACCAAGATATTGATGTTACTCCTAAAGCAAGTTCTAAAGAATTAACAGAAAATGATTTAAAATTATTAACACTACTATATGAAACAAAAAACAAACCTCTTCCCGATGAAGAATTCGCAATTAAATTAGGATATGTAAGTGTAGAAAGTTATAGAACGTCTAAAAGTATTTTATTAAATAAAATTGAAACAAATAAAAAAATAAAAAAAGAAGTAGCAGAATTATTCCCAAATATAGATTTTAAAAATATGCTCAAATTTACTGAAAATGAAATAACTTTTTTAACTAATTACTGTTATTTAGATGAAAAAAACTCTTATCTAACTCAAAGAGAAATAAGTACAAAAATGAATATAAGAGCAGATTCTCTTAATACAATTAAAAAAAGTGCCCTTAACAAAATAAAATTAGCAAGTGAACAAAAATATAATTTAGATATTATATTATGGCCTAATTTTTTAGATGATTTAATAATAAGAGAAAATTTTAAATATAGTAATAGTTTCATTATTAATGAAAATGATTTAAAAAATATAAAAGAACTTAAAGGAAATATTTCTAAAGCCATAAAATATTTAGAAAAATCTATCTACAAAAAATATGTTATAAAATGTAGTTTTAATATAAAAATAATGCTAGCACTACGCTTAGGTTTTTTCAACAAACGGTCATATAGTAGTGATGAAGTTGCTAAAATTTTAGATATTCCTATAGAAACTGTTATAGAAATTTCTAAAGAATGTTTAAATAGTGTCAAAAATATTTATTTAAATAATAAAGAAATCACACCTAATACTGTAATAATAACACCAAGAGAAATAAAAATTTTAAAATCATTAAATGAAAATTTATCAAATGAGAAAATTGCTAATTCTTTAAATATTAAAAACCATCATTTTTTTGAAACAATAAAATATAACTTATTCCAAAAACTAAGAACTAATCCTGGTATTTTAGATAAAGCTAAAGAATATTGTCCTAATATAGAATTTCTAATTAATAAAAAGAATATAACGCAAGAAGAAGAAGCCTTATTTAAATTATTGCTACAATATAAAAATGATGATGAAAGAGATAGAAAAATAGCAGATACTTTAGAAATATCTATAGAAGAAACAAAATATAAAATCACAAGTCTATACAATAAAATTCAAAAAGATTCTACATTAAAAGAATATATTACCAATAAATATTGTGAATCTACAGAAATCAAAACTCTATTTAAACCCAAAAACTTAACTGAAAGACAAAAAGAAATATTAGAACTGCTTGATAAGCATAAAGATAACCCTTTACCAAATGAAGAAATGGCTAAACTCCTAGGCTATAAAAATACAACCAGTTATATGTACGCTAGAAATGCCATATTAAGAATAATAAAAAAAGATGAAGTTCTACATGAAAAGGCTAAAGAAATATTTGAAAATGTAGATATTATCTTAACAAGCAGGAATCTAGAACTACTAAGCTTATTAAATGATCAAAGCACAGAAAATTTATCTGAAGATGAAATTGCAAAAAAATTGGGTTACAATGATATAAAAAATTATAGAAAAACTAAATCTAGATTAATTAATAAAATTGAAGCAAATGAAGAATTGAAACAAAAAGTAAAGGAAAAATTTCCAAATATTAATTTACAAAGAACATTAAAACTTACAGAAAAAGAGATTAACTTTTTAAAAGAGTATTGTTATATAAAAGAAGATGGGAATTATCAAAATTTAAATGAACTAAGTTCTAAATTTGGAATCAGTAATAGTGCTATTAAAACTTCTATTCAAAGAGCAGTTGATAAAGCTAAAATTATTTACAATGAAAATTATAATTTAGATGAAACATTTTGGCCACACTTTGTTGATGATTTAATGATAAGAAAAAATTTCAATCCTAACAAGAGTTTTACTATTCAAAAAGAAGACTCTGAAAATAAAGTTTCTAAAGCTGTTAATTATTTAGAAAACTCTATTTTTAAAGATTATGTTAAAGATTGTCCTCATGACACAAAAATACTATTAGCATTACGCTTAGGATATTTTAATAAACGTACCTTTAGTAGTGAAGAAGTAGCAGAACTTCTAAATATTCCTGTAGAAACTGTTATAAGAATCACTAAAGAATGTCTAGAACAAACTAAAGATAAATTTTATAATTCAAATAATAATGAAAAAGAACTTAAGAAAATTATTAAATCTTAAGTTCTTTCAATATACATCAATCTAAATTTAAAGTATCATTAACATATTTAACAAAAATATCATTTAACTTTGTAATCACTTTATCAACATTTTTACTTTTTAATTGTTCATATAATATTAAAATTTTCTTCTTATCATCAGCAGATATTATATTTAAATTTAATATAATTGCATCATTTAAATCATTTGGCTCAAATTTATCTAGTCCTTCACCATACTCCCTTTTATTTAAATATAAAATTTTATGAGAAATAGGCGTAAGTAAATAACAAAACAAAATATTAATATCATCATTATTATTTAAGTATATACCATGAAAAGTAGTTAAATTTTTAATCATCATCTCATTTCTTACTACTTTTATTTTATTCCTACTAAAAACAGATATCCATATAGGTGCTACCTTTTTTTCCTCTATTGAATACCAAGGATTTCTATGACTAGTTAAATACCTCTTATTTACCTTTAATGATTCACCTAATTTTATATAATTGTTATCACTTTTTGTAACTGAATTTCTACCATCGAATAAAAATACTTTTTTATTATCTCTTTTCAACTCATTAAATTTTTTTTGATCAAAGATAACGTCATCAACATCAGATGATTTACAAATACAAGGTTCACAAACACAATTACTTAAATTATATTTTTTTATTTTCTCAATATTTAATAAAAAGTATTTATTGTCCCCTGTGGCAATCCCACGTTTTACTCTAGCAATTTCTTTAAGCCTAATAAAATTATCATTATTTAAATAATTTTCTTTTTTTCTAAAGTACTTACTCCATTTTTCTTTATAATTTAATTCCTTATAATTATAAAGAAACACTTCATTATTATTTTCATTACAATCATTCCAAATTAAATTTAATTTCTCTAACGATGATACGTTTATAAATTGAACATTTTCATTATTTTTATTTTCTAACAAAATAATACATGAAGTTGTCGTAGCATCGTTAAACAATTTAATTTTATTATCAAACTTAATTATTTTACTTAAAATTTTTTTATCTACTAAATACTTTTTAATTACTTCTCCATAACCACAATTTAAAAACTCATACGGAATTATATATACACATTTACCATTTATATTTAATTCATTAATACTTTTTATTAAAAAATAAACACAATAATTTGAATATCCACTCATTTTAATTGAATATTTATTTTTAAAAATTTCTATTAATTGTTTCCGATCATCTATTTCTTGAAACTTTTTATATGGTGGATTACAAATAATTAAATCATATTTTTCTTTTATATCTGTTTTTAAATAATCACTATTAATAATTTTAGAATTATCATTAACATTTTCCTTAAACAACTTAATCATGTTTTGATCAAGTTCAAATACAGTTTTTTCACATTTAGAATTAATCTTATTTAAATATTTAATAAAAACCCCTGGTCCTACTGACGGATCTAAAACTTTTTTAACATTATCTGAATAGCCTAGCTTTACCATAAATTCAGCAATAACAGGATTAGTAAAAAATTGACCTAATTTTTTTTTATTCACTATTTCAACTCAAAATTAAACAACTGCTCAAATCCCTGTTTATTTATTACTGAAAAGCTATTCTTAAATTTTACATAAAATAATAATCTTCCACGCTCTAATTCTTTCATCTCACTATAATGTTCTGGTAAATACACTTTCTTTAAAATATTTGCTTCATTACATGCTCGAATTTTTATTGTTGTCTTATTTTGATTTTTTATATCACTTTCTATAAAATATTCTTTTCCTTCTAATTTTGGATTACCAAGTAATGATAATATTTTTTCAAATGAAATACCATAAGCTTTATCAAAAAAAACTTGAATATAAAAATGGGGAACATTGTATCTTTTTATCCAAGTATATACAACCTTTAAATCTTCAACTTTAGGAGTAATACTTAAAAAAGTTCTTTTGTTAATTAAATTAATATTATTTTTTAATTCTTTCAACAGTAATGATAAAGATGTTAATTCTTCAGTACTTCGCCAAGATGGAACTCTAAAAGATATTACATGTATATTTTCTTCTTTTAAAATAGAAATAAGTTTAAATAATTCTTCATCTTTCTCTTTTAACAAATCACCATATTTATCTATAATTATTTGTTTTAAACTAAGTGACTTTTCTATTAATTTATTATTCCTTTTTTCCATATAAGACTCATATTTATCTATTAAAAATGCACTAGATCTTATTTCAATTCCACACAAGGCTTTAGGTACTAGTTTATCTAATTCTTCAATAGAGTAATTACTTATATTAAAAGTATCTAAATTATAATCACTTTTTCTAAAAATTAATACATCGGGTCTTTTACCAATTGTATCTAATTCATGTTGATAATTTTTATAAAATACATCAAATCCTTCTTCACCAGCAATTATATCATCATCTCTTCCATACTTTACAGCAATATATTCATTACTACTATTATTAATTCCATTAATAAAAGTCTGCTCAGCCCAATCCCCTTGCTCTTTATTAATTAAAAATTCAGAAGAAACTTGTGTCGGCGCAGAACCTTTAGTTCTTTCTTTAGTAAAATCAACTATCTGAGGATTTACATTTTTAATAAGATTATTTATAACATCTACATACTTCATTAAACTCACCTCAATATAAATTGTATCAAACTTCTAATAAAAAGTCTGCAATTCTTTTTTATATTTTCTCATAATTTCTCTAAACTTAATATAAAAGCCTCTCCAATTTCTACTTAATAAAGGAGAAGCTTTTATCTTATCTTTTAACTTCAACTAATTCATATACTTCTATTAAATCATTTTCTTTATAATCTTGAAAATTCTCTAAAGTAAGTCCACAATCATGATCTTTACTTATCTCTTTTATAGAATCTTTTTCATGTTGTAATGACTTAATAGAACCATTATATATAACTATACCATCTCTTATAACTCTTGCTTTATCATTAATTTTAACAATACCTGACATTACATGGCATCCTGCTATCATTCCAACTTTAGAGAATTTAAATAATTGTCTAACTTCTAAAGTACCTGTAACTTTTTCTTCATATATAGGTTCAAGCATACCTTTCATAGCACTTTCCATATCTTCAACTACTTTATAAATAATATCATAAAGTCTAATTTCAATATTATATTCTTTAGCAAGATCAACAACTTTATTATTACCTCTAACATTAAAACCAATAATAATAGCATTAGAAGCTTGAGCTAGAACAATATCACTTTCAGTAATACCTCCTACTGCTCCTCTAATAACATTAATCTTAACACCTTCTACTTCTATTTTCTCTAAAGAAGCTTTAACAGCCTCTAAACTACCATTAGTATCAGTCTTTAAAATTACATTAATCTCTTTTAAACCTTCATTAATTTGTCCGAAAAGCTCTTCTAAACTCATTCCTGTTCTATTAGTATCAGCTTCTTTTTCTCTTAATGCTCTATCACTTGCAATATGTCTTGCTTGTTTCTCTGTCTCAAAAGCCATAAATTTATCTCCAGCATTAGGAACAGTTGATAACCCTGTAATTTCTACTGGCATAGATGGAGAAGCTTCTACAATATCTTTACCTAAATCATTTTTTAAAGTCCTAACCTTACCAAAAGCAGTACCTACAACAATAGGATCTCCAAGTCTTAAAGTACCATTTTGAATTAATAATGTTACTAAAGCTCCAACTTGTTTATCCATTTTACTTTCTAAAACAGCTCCTGTTGCATAACGATTAGGATTAGCTTTCAACTCCTGCATTTCTGCAATTAACAAGATATTTTCAAGTAAAGAATCAACACCATCACCTGTCAAAGCAGATATTTTATTAATAATTGTATCTCCACCCCACTCCTCTGGTGTAAGTCCTGCTTCAACAAGTCCTGTCATTATTCTATCTATATTAGCATCAGTAACTCCTGGCTTATCTATCTTATTAATACAAACAATAATAGGAACAGATGCTGCTTTAGCATGATCAATTGCTTCTCTTGTCTGTGGCATTATACCATCATCTGCTGCTACTATAATAATAACAATATCTGTAACACTAGCACCTCTTGCTCTCATTTCTGTAAAGGCTTCATGTCCTGGTGTATCTATAAAAGTAATCTTTTTGTCATTGTAAGTAACTTGATAAGCACCAATTTCCTGAGTAATACCTCCTGCTTCTCCACTAGCTACATTACTTTTTCTAATATAATCTAGTAAAGTAGTCTTACCATGATCAACATGTCCCATAATAGTAACAACTGGTGGTCTTTCTTGTAAATCTTCTATTTTATCTTCAATCTCATAATTTTCAAAATTAGAAATATCTGTTGCTTCTTCCTTCTTTACTACTTTATCAAAGTCTAGTGCAAGTAAAGAAACATCATCAAAACTAAGAGAATTATTAGCAGTAGCCATTATCCCAAGATTCATAAGTTTCATAATAATCTGTCCAACTGGAACATCCAAAGAAGTAGCAACATCACTAACAGTCATACCTTCTTTATAAACAAGAACATTATCTTCAAGTTTTTGTTCATTACTTTGTAATTTTTCTTTATGTTTATATATTTTCTTTCTTTCTTTCTTAAACTCATTATTTTTAGCTTGTGTTTTATTACTCTTAGGTTTAACTTTACTAACAATCTCTTTATCATCAGTAAGTTTACTATCATAAGCGATTTGTTCAGCTTTCTCATCTAATAGAAAATCACTAACCATCTCTTCATCAGGAACATAATCCTCTTCATCTTGTAAAGAATTATCAAGAAGTATTATCTCTTCATCACTAAGAACTCTATCAAGATCACTAACATCCATAGCAAGTCTTTCCATATATTTAACTATATCTTCAACACTTCTATTAACATCTTCTGCATACTCTCTTATAGTCATAAAATCACCTCTTTCATTTTTCTAATATTTTTCTTATTTCATCATATACCTCATCACTAATTGTACATTCTAGTTTTCTTTCTAAACTTTTTTTCTTAATGGCTTCATTTAAAACATTAACATCTTTTTTAATATATGCACCTCTACCATTCATTTTTCCAGTTAAATCAACTTTTACATTTTTATCTTTATCTCTAACTATTCTTAAGAGTTCACGTTTATCTAACTTCTCACCTGTAACAACACAAGTTCTAAGAGGAATCTTTCTTTGTTTCATAATACCTCCTATTCTGCTCTAATACTAATACCTAACTCTTTAGCTTGTTCACTTGTCTTAATATCTATTTTATATTTAGTAAGTTTAGTAGCAAGTTTAGCATTTAAACCTTTCTTACCTATTGCAAGTGAATAATTATCTCCATCTGCTATAACTAAAGCTTCTTTCTTCTTTGCATCAGTAATTAAAACTGTTAACTCTTTTGCAGGACTTAAAGCATTAGCGATGAAAACAGCAGGATCACTATCGTATTTAACAATATCTACTTTCTCACCATTTAATTCGTTTATTATATTAGCAATACGACTTCCTTTTTCCCCAATACAAGCTCCAATAGGATCAACTTTAGGGTTTTCTGAATATACTGCTACTTTACTTCTAACCCCTGCTTCTCTTGCCACACTATATAAAAGTACAGTTCCATCAGCAAGTTCTGGTATTTCATGTTCAAATAATCTTTTAACGAACCCATAATGTCTTCTGCTTAATAGGATGAAGATATTACGTCCACTATTATCAACTTTACTTACATATACTTTTATTTGACTACCCATTTTAATATGTTCGCCAGGTATAATATCTTTCTTAGGTAATATTCCATTAGTACGTCCTAAATCTATAAAATAGTTATCTGTATCCTCTAAAGCTACTGTTCCAACAAGTAATTCATCTTGTTTATCACCAAATTCATCATTAATACTATTTCTTTCAGCTTCTCTAATTCTTTGAATAACTACTTGTTTAGCAGTAGAAGTAGCAACACGTCCAAAATCCTTAGGTGTTACTTCTGTATCAATAGTATCTCCAATATTTAAAGTCTTATCAATCTTTCTAGCATCACTTAATTTAATTTCACAGCTAGGATTAAAGAAACTAATCTTCTCTTCTTCTTTTTCTTCCTTTTCTAGCTCTTTTTTCTCTTCTTCTTTAGTATCTGTATCTAAATCCTCATCTAAAGCATATTTTTCAAATAAAGCATCCTCATACTCTTCTTTAGTCATCTTATCATCAGGTACTACTGTTAAGTAAGAAAACACCTTAATATCTCCATTCTTCTCATTAATAGTAACTTTAACATTATTATTTTTACTTTTAGCATTTTTCTTATAAGCACTAGTTAAAGCTTGAATCATTGCATCATATATTATTTGTTTATCAATATTTTTTTCTTTAACGACTAAATCAACAGCTCTAAGAAATTCTTTTCCATTCACTTTACTCATCTCCTTTTTCTTTAGAATGTATATCTAATACATCTATATCATCACATAAATTATTATCATCCATAATTGGATTAATTATTTTTGTCGCTTCTGTTATTTTATTAACATCAATAACCTCATTACTATCTAGTTCAATATTTAAAGTTTTAACCCCTTCTTCATTAGAATAATAAACACTACTTACAAATAAATTTAAGTCTTTGATTTTATCATCTAACAATTCTTTTACTTTACTTTCCATAACTCCTCCTTTACAAATTAAAGAGTGGGATTTAATTCCCACTCCTTTCTTGTCTATAAGTATACTATATAAATTACTATTTGTCAAAACTATTGTTTCAAGTCTTGCTCTCTAATAATATAAATAGGTCTTTTTTTAACTTCAGTATATGTTTTAGAAAGATATGCTCCTATTATTCCTGTACAAAATAGTTGTACCCCACTTAAGAAAAACATTATACAAACAAGGGAAGGCCAACCATCTACAGGATCTCCAAACATAAGAGTCTTAACGATTATAACAATAATAGCGATTACTGATAAAAGACAAAAGATTACCCCAATAAAAGCTGATATTGTTAAAGGTGTAGTAGTAAAAGCTAAGATTCCATCTATAGCATAAGCACATAATTTAAAGAAGTTCCAAGTAGTTTTTCCTGCTTTTCTTTCTGGTATTTTATAAGTTAACCATTTAGTATTAAAACCAACAAAACTAAATAATCCTTTAGAATATCTATTATACTCACCCATAGAAATAATAGCATTAACCATTTGTCTTTTCATAAGTCTAAAATCTCTTGCCCCAGGAACCATTTCTGTCTTAGACATTTTAGAAATAATTTTATAGAAAAGATTAGTAAAGAATTTTCTAACAAAACCGTAATCATCATGACTATTTGTCTTTAAGGCAATACAATCTAACTCTTCATTACTTTTTAATTCATTATACATTACTTCTATCATCTCAGGAGGATCTTGCAAATCAACATCCATAATGGCAATATAATCTCCACTAGCATGTTCAAGTCCTGCTAACATCGCCGCTTCTTTACCAAAGTTACGAGAAAAAGAAATATATTTAACGCATCTTTCCTCTTTAGATAATTTTTTCATTTCTCTTAAACTATTATCACTTGATCCATCATTTACATAAATTACTTCAAATTCTACTTTTTTTAACTTTTTAGCAGTCTTAGAAAATTCTTTATAAAAAATGGGAATCATTTCTTCTTCATTATAACAAGGTACAATAATTGATATTTTATCCATAACATCACTTTCTTTCTACTCTAAAAACATTTTTCTTGTCACAAAGTTAAAGACCATTACTACTGCTGTTGCCACTATCTTAGCAAGCAAATAATAAACATGTAAGAAATCTACACTTACCCACATAATTAAATCATTTATTAATAGGCCAATAACACTGAATATTATAAAGATAACAAATTGTTTTTTAGCATCTTTTTCTTTATTGACATCAAATACCCATCTAACACTAGCAGTATAGTTATAAATAACGGAGATACAAAAGGATAAAGTATTAGAAACAAGTACTGGAAAATGACAAAATTCTCTAAATAGATATAGGAAGACAAAATCTATTAAGAAAGCTACTCCTCCTACTATCCCAAACTTAAATATTTGAATAAATAATTTTTCATGCTTAGGTTTTAATTTAATATGAAATATCTTTAACATTTTTCTAACAAATTTAGTTGTCTTATCTTCTTTACTCATTTTTATCCCTCTTCGTTCTAATTAAAAATAGTTCAAATATTTGTTTATTCTTTTTAGCAACTACTTCTAAAATAATACCTGTAATATACATTAGAATAGATATTATTAGAAGGATAAGAGCAAATATTAAAGTCGGAAATCTAGGTACAAGTCCTGTTTTAAAGAATTCACTAAAGACAGGGATACCAAATATTAATGATAGAATTAATAAAATTGTACCTACAAAACTAAAGAAGATTGTTGGCTTATATTCTTTAAATAATCTTGCTATAGTCATCAATACTTTAACACCATCAGAATAAGTATTAAGTTTAGATACACTTCCCTCTGGTCTATCGCGATAACTAACAGGTATTTCTATTAATTTAAAATTATTATATACAGCATGAATAGTCATTTCATTTTCTATTTCAAATCCCTTAGATAAAACAGGAAAAGTTTTAACAAAATCATAACTAAAAGCTCTATATCCTGTCATTATATCTCTAATATTACTTTTAAATAGATGATTAATTAAACTTCTAACTAACTTATTACCAAAGTTATGAAAAGCTCTTTTATTTTCAGTAAAATAAGTACTAGACAGTCTATCTCCTATTACCATATCTGCCTTTCCATCTAAAACATACTGACACATTTCTTTAGCATTTTCCGCTGGATATGTATCATCACCATCTATCATTAAATAACAATCAGCATCTATATCTTTAAACATACTTCTAATAACATTACCTTTACCCTGTCTATATTCATATCTAACTATTGCCCCTGCGCGTCTTGCAATTTCATCTGTCCCATCACTAGAATTATTATCATAGACATAAATATCAGCATTAGGTAAAGCTTTTTTATAGTCTTTAACAACTTTTGCAACTGTTAAAGCTTCATTATAACACGGAATTAAAAC
>CALVQY010000039.1 GCA_944358355.1 uncultured Bacilli bacterium
TATCAGTATCACTAGAAGTTGTACTTCCACCGTTATTACACTGTTGTAATTCTGATGTAAAGTAACTAGCACCAAATACTATAATTAAAATCAAAACTACAATAGTTACATTTTTTATTTTTTCCACATTTTCTTTTTTCATAATTTCCCTCCTGCTCTTAATTATAACATTAAACTAACTAAAAATTAAGCATTATTGACAAATTTCTTATAAATTTCATTTTTTATTATTTAAGTAGTCTTCATTTAAAGATTTAACTAAAACTTTAAGCTATTCAGCAAAGTACTCATCACTAGTATTATTAATGACATAATCATAATATTCATCTGATAAAGTATGAGGTTTTCTCTTTTTTATCTGATAATATGTCACCTCATCAAAAGAACTTTGATATTCTACATTATCCCCAACTCTTTAGATAAAGTCCTAGCAACTTCTGTTTTACCACTGAAAGCATATCCTGACAAAGCTATTACACATGGCTTTTTATATTTAATAACTTTATTAATAGCCAAATCCATTTCTTTAACCAAATCTTTATCTTGCGTAATATCCCCCTCTAAATTTAGTATATTATACTACAAATTAATTAAAACTACAAAATTTCATAAAAAAACAAATATAAATCAAAAACTTCTTTCATAGAGTATAAAGAAAGGTATGATGATTATGAAAATAGGACTTCCCAAAGCACTACTTTATTATTACTATGCCCCTTTATGGAAAGCATTTTTTGATGAATTGAATGTAAAATATATTGAAAGTAGTGATACCACTTCTAAAACTTTATTATTAGGAAAGGAAAAAAGTATTGATGAAGCATGTCTAGCCTTAAAAATATATCTAGGTCATATTAGAGAGTTAAAGGATAAATGTGATTATATTTTAGTTCCTAGAATATTTTCTTTAAAGAAAACAGAACAAGTTTGTACTAATTTTAACTGTATCTATGATTTAGTAAAAAATACTTTTAAAGATATAAAAATATTAAATTACAACATTGATGTCAAACGTCATTACACCGAAAAAAATGCTTTTATAAAAATAGGCAAAGAACTAGGTTTTAGCATAATAGAATCTAGAAATGCTTATAAAAAAGCAAAAGAAGTAGAAAAAACATATTATTTACAAGAAGAAAAGAAAGCGAAAGAAGCTTTAAAGACAAGTAAAACAAAGATACTTCTTTTAGGACATCCTTATATTTTAAAAGATAATTTAATTGGTAAAAGTATTATCAACTACTTAGAGAAAAATAATATCTCTATTATTTATAGTTATCAAATACCAAGAGATTTAATAGAATTTAACTGTAGCAAGATATCTACAAAGATTCATTTCACTATGAATAAAGAAGAAGTAGCAGCCTTTAATTATTTTAAAGACAAAGTTGATGGCACTATTATTTTAACAGCATTTCCTTGTGGACCTGATTCTCTAGCTAATGAAATGATTATTAGAAAAAGAAAAAAGCATCCTACTCTACTCTTAACGTTTGAAGATTTAACAAACAACACCGCTGTCATTACAAGATTAGAGAGTTTTCTTGATATGTTAAAAGGAGGAATACATCTATGAAACAATTAGTAGCATTCCCTCAACTAGGCAATTATTTTAATCCAATAAGAAAGTTAATAACTAATACAACCCATCTAAAGGTAATAGAGATGCCAAAAATAACAAAGGAAACTATCGCTCTAGGCAGTAAAAATTCTCCTGATACCGTCTGTGTGCCTTTTAAATATAATATAGGTAATTTTATAGAAGCCCTTAATAAAGGGGCAACTGTTCTTTTCCAAGCAGGAGGAGGTTGTAGATATAGATATTATGCCGAAGTTCAAGAAACTATTTTAAAAGATTTAGGTTATAACTTTACTATGTATCAAATAGGCGAAAAAGATCATGTCAAGTTTAATGACCTTTACAAGATAATGTTAAAGTTAAATCCTTATCTTACAAGAAGAAAATTAATAAAGGAAATGTTAAATACAATTCTCTATATTTATTACTTAGATAAACTAGATATTTATATCAGAAAAAGAGTTGGTTTTGAAAAAAATAAGAATAGTTTTAAAAAGATAAAAGATGATTTTATAGAAAAAGCAAACAAAGAAAATAATATTATAAAACTAACAAGGTTATATCAAAAAGCCAAAAAGGAATTAAAAAAGGTCAAAATAGATAAGCCTAAAGATTCATTAAAAGTAGGAATTATTGGTGAATTATATACATCTATGGAACCATTCTCTAATTATGAACTAGAAAAATTACTTGCAAGTTTTAATATTGAGATTAAAAGATTTACTAATTTAAGCTACCTGCTATGGCAAAAAAAGTTAATGGAATGGTATATGAAGTTAAGAATAAGAAAGTACTGTAAATATACCTTAGGAGCAGATGGTCTTGATAATGTTTATAGAGTTAGATGGCTTAAAAAACATAAATATGATGGTATTATTCATATAAAACCTACAGGATGTACTCCAGAAATAGGAGCAATGCCTATAATTATGAATATAGCCAAAGACTTAAACATGCCAATTATCTTTTTATCTTTTGATGAACAAACAGGAATTGAAGGATTAAATACGAGAATTGAAGCATTCTATGATTTATTAAAAATTAAGAAGGAGGAAGAAAATGGAAGCAAGTCTAGGAATTGATATAGGTTCAATCTCTACTAAAGGAGTAATATTAGATAGTGATAATAATATCTTAGCAAGTACTTATCTTTGGACTGAAGGTAACCCTATAAAAGCTGTTAAGAAGGTTTTAAAAGATTTAGAAGGACAAATAGATAAAGATGTAATGGTAACATCAGTAGGTACAACAGGTTCTGCTAGAAAACTAATAGGAACAATGTTAGGAGCAACAAGTATAAAAAATGAAATAACAGCCCATGCTATAGGTACTTTATCTAAGTATCCAGACATCAAAACAATTCTAGAAATAGGAGGACAAGATTCAAAGATAATTCTCCTTGATAATGGAATTGTAACAGATTATGCTATGAACACACTATGTGCAGCAGGAACAGGAAGTTTTCTATCTAGTCAAGCTAAAAGATTGGGATTAAATGTTGAAGACTTTGGTAAAATCGCTCTAACTAGTAAAAATCCTACAAATATCGCCGCAAGATGTACAGTCTTTGCAGAAAGTGACTTAGTTCACAAAATCCAAATGGGTTACAAAAGGAATGACATTATAGCAGGGCTATGTTATAGTGTTGCCTCTAACTATCTTAACAATGTTGGCAAAGGTAAAAAAATAGAAGGACCAATAATCTTTCAAGGTGGAGTATCTAAAAATATTGGTGTAAAGAAAGCTTTTGAAGACTTACTACATGAAGATATTATCGTAGATGAAAATGGTCATTTAATGGGAGCGATAGGTAGTGCCATATTAGCAAGAAAAACAGGAATAAAGAAAGAATTTAATTTTAAAGTAAAGGATGCTAACTTTGAAACAAGTGGTATTGAATGTAAAGGATGTCCTAATCACTGTGAAATAATAGTAGTAAAAAAAGATAACAAAATATTAGACTCCTGGGGTAACAGATGTGATAAAGGAGCCTTAAAAGTAAAAGAGTAATGATTGCATTTTCATTACTCTTTATTTTTACTATTTTTAAGTTTTAGATAATTTCTTCTATTTTGCATTTTAATTAACTTCTTTTTATTACTATTATAATCAGGTATTGGATGCTTATTATCAACTCTTCCTTCTGCGATAGTAAATTTTATTAAATTATTAGCAATATTACTTAATCTTTCAGAAACCTCTAACTCATTTAGATCTTTATAAATTTTTTCTAAAGCATCTTCTAAACTAATATCTTTACTGTCATAAAATCTAAATATTTTATCGAACAAAATAACTTCATCTTCCACTCTTACATAACTAATATTATGTTGGCATAAATACCTTAATAAAAAATCAATAACTTCTTCTTTCGCATTAGTATATATTTTTTTATATTCATAATTACACCCTCTCATAATATTCATCAAAAGATAACTTTCTATCTATAATAGAACCATCATCTAATATTTCAATAATTCTATTACATACAGTCTGATTTAACTCATGGTCTCTTGAAGTCATAATAAGTTCACCTTGAAATTTTTCAAGTCCTTTATTTAAAGATGTAATACTCTCTAAATCCAAATGATTAGTAGGTTCATCTAATATAAGAAAATTAGGCTCTTCTAACATTAATTTACTTAACATCAGACGTGCTTTCTCACCACCAGATAAAACATTGACTTTTTTAAATACATCTTCACCACTAAATAACATTCTACCTAAAAAACTTCTTAAATGAGTCTCATCATCTACTCTATAAAACTGACTTAACCATTCTAAAATATTCTTTTCTTGCTCAAAATAACTACTATTATCTTGTGGTAAATAACCTTTATCTATTGTCTTACCAAATACTACTTCTCCACTATCTAACTCACTAACTCCTGCAAGAATATCAAATAATGTTGTCTTAGCCAAATCATTATCAGATATAACTGCTATTTTATCTCCTCTTTGGACTGTAAAAGATATATTATTAAGTATTTTCTTACCATCAACTTCTTTAACTAGATTAGTAACTTTAAGTACTTCTTTACCAATATTTTTAGTAATAGAAAAATCTATATAAGGATATTTTCTAGATGAAGGAACTATTTCTTCAAGTTCAATCTTCTCTAACATCTTCTTTCTAGATGTTGCCTGCTTACTCTTAGAAGCATTAGCAGAAAATCTTGCAATAAAGTCTTGCAACTCTTTAATCTTCTCTTCTTTCTTCTTATTAGTATCCTTCATCTGTTTTAATGCAAGTTGACTTGATTCATACCAAAAATCATAATTACCTATATACATCTTCATCTTACCATAATCTATATCTACAATATGAGTACATACTTTATTTAAGAAATGTCTATCATGACTAACAACAATTACTGTATTAGGATAATTTATTAAAAACTCTTCTAACCAACTAATCGCACCTATATCTAAACTATTAGTAGGTTCATCTAATAAAAGAATATCAGGATTACCAAACAAAGCCGATGCTAACATAACTTTAACTCTTAATTTAACAGGTATATCTTTCATATTTTTATCAAAGTACATTTCATTAACACCAAGTTTAGTAAGTAATGTTCCTGCGTCAGCTTCAGCATTCCATCCATCCATATCTAAAAATTCTGCTTCAAGCTCTGCTAATCTATATCCATCTTCTTCACTAAATTCTGTATGAGAATATAACTCATCTTTTTCTTTCATTATTTTATAGAGTCTATCATTTCCCATAATAACAACATCTAATACTCTCATATCATCATACTGATAGTGATCTTGTTTTAATACAGATATTCTTTCTCCTTTACTTACCGTAATATCTCCAGTAGTAGTTTCAATTTCCCCTGTAAGAAGTTTTAAAAAGGTACTCTTCCCAGCCCCATTCGCTCCAATTATTCCATAACAATTACCATTAGTAAATTTTAAATTAACATCGCTAAATAAAGTTCTCTTATCAAATCTTAAACTTACATTATTTACTTGTAACATAAACTTCACCTCAAAACTATTAAAATTTTAACAGAAAACTAAAAAAAAAGAAAGCTATTTTAAAACTTTCTTATAACTTAAAGATGTTTCAATCATTCTATCTTCACTTACAATATGCTCACACTCTAAATTTTCAGAAATAAAGAAATGATTAACTTCATCTTGACTTGTATGAGGCAATGTTACATCATATAACCCAAATTGTTTACAGAATTTATCTACATCCATATCTTTAGGAAATACTCCTGATACTATTCTACTATTAACATAATAAGGCAAAGTAATATACTTTTCACATATTTGTAACACTTTTTGAAATGATTTATAATTCCTACTATTAACATTAACAATAGATAATGGCCTATTATTATAATATATAACTAATCCATTAACTGCATCACTTGTAATATCACCAGTAACAGAACTAGTAAATTTATCTTTATATAAAGTTACTAAATTATTACTAGACTTAAGTTCTTTATAATCATTTTCTCTATTAGATACTTTTAAATTTCCACCTTGCATCATAACAACATCATAATTATTTGTATTTATTATTTCTTTTAATAACTCTCTTTTCTCTCTTACTCTTGAATTAATAATATAATTTTTTTCTAAATTAACACTAAATATTTTTAAATTACTCATAAACACACCTACTACTAAACTACTTTAAAACTTTCTTATAACTTAAAGATGCTTCAATGGGATAAGCTTCCCCTAACTTTGACACTTCAGTCATCCCTACAAGCTTGTTTATATCTACACATTCTAAATTTCTAGATACAAATAAATGATTTAGCATTTCTCTATTATTTTTAATATGAGTTTCTTGTCCTACTAAAGTAGAAACATCTTCTAAATCAAACAAATCACAAAATTCATTAGGATCAACTTCTCTTGGAAATCTTCCAGCAATTATTCTATTTTCTGCATAATTTTCATCTTTAGTATTACTATATCTAGAACAAACATCAAATATTTTTGACATATCATTTTTACTTCTACCATTTATATTTATACATACTAACTTTCTTCCTTTATATTTTATAATGGAACTATTATATATATTTTTAACAGTACAACCACTATAAACAGGAAAATTAATATTAGATAAAGTAAATGTTTTTTTATTATTAGGATCTGAATAAATATATCCTAACTGTTTAAAATCTACACTTTTATCTAAATTATCTCCTTGGAGCATAATAATATCATAATTGCCATTCTCTAATAAACTAGTAACTTTTTGTTTTCTAGCATCATTTTTTATAGGAATAAAACTTCTTCCTAAATTCATACTAAGTATTTTTAAATTTTTCATATCTTGCCTCCAAATGTTCTTCTATTATAATACAAAAAGCTATTAAACACAACCTAATTTCCCTTTTCTTTTAAGATATAATTTTCTAAAGAACTCTACAGGTATAACCGAAAAAGCACAGATTAGCATTATTTCTATTTCTTTTAAACTAAGTGAAGTTGTTCTAAACAGATCTCCTCCATAATAGATAAGAATAACTTGAACTATTACTATAAATATAATTATTCCTAAAAAAACTTTATTAGAAAGTAAATTAGCAAAGATATTAAGCCTACTTGTTCTAGCATTAAAACTATTAAAAATCATCATGAATATAAAAAGACCAAAAAAAGCACTCATAAAGTATATATCATCCTTACCACTTCTAAAGAAGGAATGAATAAAAGGACTTTTCAAAAAGAAAACACAAAGTAAAAAAGAATAAATACTAGCAAAGACAATTTCGTGAATCATATAATCATTAAGTATTTTCTCATCTCGTTTTTTAGGAGACTCTTCCATATATTCTAATAAAGGAGGCTCATAAGAAAAAGCAATACCAGCAAGTGTATCCATAACCATATTAACCCAAAGCATCTGAATAACTGTAACAGGAGTAGTAACCCCAATAAAAGGTCCAACAATAGATAAAAGTACAGCACAGATATTAACAGTTAATTGAAAAATAATAAACTTCCGAATACTTTTAAATATTGTTCTTCCATAAGAAATTGCTTTTACAATAGAATTAAAGTTATTATCAAGTAAAATAATATCACTAGCTTCTTTAGCAACTTCCGTACCACTACCCATACTAAAACCTACATCACATTTTTTTAAAGCTGGAGCATCATTAACACCATCTCCCGTCATGCCAACAACTAATCCTAACTCTTGACTAAGTCTAACAAGCCTACTTTTATCAGTAGGTAAAGCCCTTGCTACTACTTTTAAATTAGGAAGTATCTTCTTAACTTTTTCATCACTTATATTATTTAATTCACTACTAGTAATAATAATATCTTTAGAATTATCTATAATCCCTGCATCAATTGCAATAGACTTAGCAGTCTCTTTATTATCACCAGTTATCATAACTGTTTTAATACCTGCTTTTTTAACTATTTCTATTCCTTCCCTTACTTCTTCTCTTAACTCATCTTTAATAAATAATAGAGAAAGAAAAGCAAAATCACTATCTTCTTTAACTGCAATCATTAAAACTCTAATTCCCTTTTTAGCATATTTATCTATTATTTCTATAATATTATTTTTATCTTTAAACAAAGCTTTTCTCCCATTAGGTAAATAATAGTACTTACAACTCTTAAGTAAAACTTCAGGAGCGCCTTTATAATAAGTAATCTCTTTACCATCTTCCAAAACTTTAGTATAAGAATATTTATTTTTACTATCAAAAGGAACTTCTTTAATCTTTTTAACAAAATAATTTCCTTCCTCTAAGTATTTAACAATGGCCTTATCAGTAGCATTACCACCTATCCATATTTTTTTCTTATCATCATATACACAATTAGTATTAGAAAGTATCGCTTTTTTCAAAAGATTATAGTATGAAAAATTATTTTTCAATCTATTTTTATCTTTATAGTACTCTAAATTACCGAACATAACACCAACTACTTCCAACTCTCCCTTAGTAAGAGTACCAGTCTTATCAGTAAATAAAATATTTAAACTCCCTGCTGTCTCTATTCCCATAAGTTTTCTAACTAAAACATTATCTTTAAGCATTCTTTTCATATTACTAGAAAGTACTAAGGTTATCATCATTGGTAATCCTTCAGGAACAGATACAACTATTATAGTAACTGCAAGTGTTAAAGATTGTAGGAAATATGCAAAAAGAAGTGAAGTATCAGAAAGAGTATTGATAATTCTATTTATATCAAAACCATTATTAATGATAATAACTGAAAAAAGGTAAGAAAATGCCACCAAAAAAGCCCCAATATAGCCTATTCTACTAATAACTTTAGCAAGTTCTCTAAGTCTTAACTTTAAAGGACTAATAGGTTGTTTATCTTGTAATTCTAAAGATATCTTTCCATAAAAAGTATTAACTCCTACTTTAGTTACAACCATCTCTCCTATTCCATGATAAATAACACTCCCTCTTAAAAATTCATTTTCACTACTAGGATTAAGTCCACTTTTAAAAGGCTTTTTATATATCTCTTTACTCTCACCTGTAATAGAAGACTCATCAACACTAACTTCTCCTTTAATTAAAACTCCATCTGCAACTATTCTTTCTCCACTTTCTAATAAAATAACATCTCCTACTACTACATCATTTACATCTATTAACAAAGTTTTATTTTCACGTCTAACTCTTACTTTTAAAGACTCCGCTTCACTTTGTAATTTTAAAAAGGCTTTCTCACTTCCATACTCTGATATTGTAGAAATAAAAGAAGCAAGAAATATTGCTATTACAATACCAACAGTCTCATACCAATCAAAATCTTGAATTAAAAAGACTGTCTTAATACCAAGAGCAATTAAAAGTATTTTTATAATAGGATCTCCCAAACTTCTAATTAATTGTTTAAAGAAGCTATCTTTTTTCACCATTATTAAGGCATTACTACCAAATTTCTCTCGTGACTTTATTACTTCATCTTTACTTAAACCATTATTATAGTGCATAGTATTTCCTCCTAGAAAATATTATGCAAAAGAAACAAGTATTAATATGATTATAAAAAGACAAAAAAATACATATAAATTAATATATGTTATTCTGTTAAAGTTTTCACTTTACTTTTAACTCTTATTAAATCTTCTGTATTTTCAATGGGAAATCCCTTTTCTCTAAAGAAATTAATCATTTCTAAAATAAAAGAATCACCATTTTCTATTAAAGAAATATTTTTAAAATAAAATTCAAATACTGCTTCATCTTCTTCTAAGTCATCATATTCATCTATTTCACTATATTTATCTTTAGAATTATACAAAGTACTTTCTATTCCTTTTCTAAAATTTCTTAATCCAAGTGGTGTCATCTCTTTACCATATAATTTAAAATATTCAAGATAGCCTTTAACCATTTCTAAAACATTAATATCATAAGAATATAAGTCATAAGCATCTCTAAGTAACTTTTCCACTTTTCTATACTCTCTACCATACTTCATTAAACTCAAATCATTATCTTTTTTATACCTTCCTTTTAATAAGGCTTTCTCTACTTCAGCTTTATGATTTTTCTTAGATAATATCTCCCTTTGTGTTTTTCTTTTTATATTATTTTCTTTAATTCCCGTCTTTTCATAAACTTTTGTAATCATAATTTATCCTTTCTTTGTAGAAAAAAGAGCCTTAGGCTCTTATCTACTTCTAATTAAAGCTATGTAATTATTAACTTGACTAGCCCAAGTAGTACTAGCAGCATACTTTGGACCAATAGCCTCTGGCGAAGTTAATCCATGAGAGTAATAATTACGATATAAGTTATCTAAATAGCCCATAATTCCTTCATCTAAAGTAGGATAAGCTTTATATGCTCCCCCACCACAACCTGGACTTCCTTTTTGACCACCAACATTATTACATTCACGAACTAAACTACTACAAGTTCCATTACATCCTGTTTCATGAAGAATAATAGCCGTAGCCATATAAGGATCAATACCTAATTGAAGAGAATAACTAGCAATTAAATAACCCTTTCCAGAAATAGTTGAATTTAGTGAACGATTTAATTTTTCTGCTAACTGATTCATAGTTAATCCATCATAAACTATAGGATCAACAGGAACAGTATTAACTTCTTCATATGTTTTAACATCTTCTAATTCTTCCTCTATTACCACTTCTTCTACTGCTAAAGAATCATTAGAAGCATCTTCACTAACTACTTCTTGATTATCATTAGATGTAACTGCTTCTTCATTCTTATTTACTTCATTTGTATTAACTTCTTCTTTTCCAGCATTTACATCTTTCATTGTCACTTTTTCATAAGATACAGTATTTTCTAAAGTTTCATAAGCTTTATACTGTAATACTCCAGCTAAGCCTATCATAAAAACACCAATTGATGCTAAGGTAAGACTCAGCTTACTAACTTTTTTCATAGTTCCTCCTTCAAATAAGAACAATAAAATTGTACCAAATATATATTATTTTGTCAAATTTGACATCCGAACCTATTATATTATATGCATTTTTTAAATTTTATCTTGACTTTGCAAATAATTTCTTTCTCTTAGAAATAATCATTATAGAAGTACCTACAACTACCAAAATTCCTCCAATAATATAAACATAGTTAGCATTTCTATTAGTATTAGGAACTTCCACAGGTTTAGAATTAAACATTGTAGCAGTCTGGATATCACCAGTTTCTAAAACTTCAAATTCAACTACAGAAGTATTTAAAACATAACCATCTGGTGCAAGTGTCTCTGTAAGAGTATATTTACCAATTGGTAATCTTTCTATATAATGAGGCTCCTTTGTTGAAACCCATTCTTCAACAGTCTCTCCCTTATCATTTTTAATAACTAAAGTTGCCCCTTCTACTTCTTCACTATTAGTAATATCAAGTTTACTGATATAAATTTTTGTAAAGTCATTAGTATAATTAATAGTATTAATAATATTACTATCAGTAACACTAAAGTAATATGGTGTTGTATTTTTAACATTACCATCTGGAACTTCCACTTCTTCTAAAATATAATTACCATTTTCTAACTCATCACTAGTATATCCATCTTTATCTACTTCTATTTCTTTTATTAATGCTCCATCATTATTCTTTAGATTAAACTTATACCCATCTACTCCCTTAGTATCAATAATTAGTTTTTTCTCAGCAACACTAATACTAACAAAATCACTTTCTAAAGATGCTTTTTGAATCTTACCAGTCTCTAATACTTCAAAAATAATCTTTGAATTACTAGTAACATAACCAATAGGAGCTTCTACTTCTTCTAAAGAATATATACCAGGAACTAACCCTTTAACTACATAAGGCTCACTATCACTTACAAAAGTTATAGGTTCCATATCTCCATCTTGTCTTGTTAATCTAAGAGTAGCACCTACAATAGGATCTCCTGTACTAGCATCTGTTTTAGTTAAACTTAACACTGTAGGTTTATTTTCTATTGTTATATTAACATTATAACTTTTATCATCAAGAACAAACTCATGTAAAGAACTATCAAGTACATATCCAGGACTACTCTTAATTTCTCTAACATAATATGTACCATCAGATAAATCACTAATTACATAAGGTTGATCAGTAGTAGTAAACGTTCTAATTCTCTCTTTATTACTATTTAATAGTTCTAATATAGCACCGCTTACCACTTCACCAGTATCAGCATCAATTTTATTAATAGTAACATTAGTCTTTTGATTACTAATATTATATGTATAAGTCTTAGTAGTATCATTAATAACTATCTTAACTTTATCTTTATTTCTAATATAACCAGTTGGAGCTTTTATTTCTTCTAAATAATATGTACCACTAGCAAGTCCTCTTATTACATGAGCAGAAGTAGTAGTTACAAATGTCTCTATTTCTCCACCACTACTATTAGTAAGTTTCAAAGTAGCACCTGCAACATACTCTTTAGTTTCACTATCTATTTTACCTAAATTTATTTGATTAATTTTACTATTAGTAATAGTACTAGTTACATTCAAATTATCAGTAGTAATAACTACATTAGTACTAGCTTTATCTATTTCATAATCTGTAGGAGCTTTTGTTTCTTTTATTGTATATTCTCCAGGTAATAAATTACTAATTCTATAATCACTAGTAGTTGATGTAAAACTAGCAACTACTTGATTAGTAATAACTCTTGTAACTTCTATATTAGCACCTGCTAAAGGACTATTATTAGCACTATCTACTTTCTTAATAGTTAAACTACCTGTAGGCATAGAAACATTACTTGAAATAGTCTTTTGTTTAGAAACAGGAACTAAAGCTGCTGCAAAAGATTGTTGCATGTTATCAGCTAAATTACTTGGTGGAGAATAACTATAAGCTTCATATTCAGAATAATTAACAACGACACTGACATTAACAGTTATAGGATTATCTATACTAGATAGATTAACTCTTAACTTAAAGCCTTTACCACTATTAATGTTTCCTGTTACAGGACTATTATTTTCATCGAGAATTTGAACTGCACTATTATTGACAGATACTCTATAACTATCAAAAGAAACATTAGAACTTACGTTAATTAAATCAGTAATTAAATATGTATGATCACTACTTAGTTTAAAGCTACTACTATTTAAACTAAAACTTGGATTAATTACAGTAGGATTATTTTTAGCATTAACAGCGCCGGTTACTAAAGGTTCAATGTATTGATAATAGGAACTAGCTTTAATAACACTTTTTTGATTAGCTGTTAAAACACCACTAGATGTATCACTAACACCTGCACTTCTATCTTGATACCACCATACTGCTATTCTTGTTAAATACTCATCATTTTCATCATTACCAGTTAAACTCTTAGCAGGATAACCATTTTGAACGATATAAGCATATCCAGAATCTAATGGTGTACTATTTTTAGTAAGTGTCTGATTAGGAGACCATAATTTCTCTTTCTCAAGACAATAAACAATATATTTTACTCCACTACTATCTGTAGCATAAAATGAATTAAGAGCGATTATTTCTTCTCCATCTAAAGAAGGAAATAAATTAACTCTATCAGCAATAGGATCATTTTGCCCTGATGTAAGAGTATTAGGAGCAGTATTAGGAAGAGCATACGATGTTAATATAACTCTAGAACAAAGCATAACCATAATCGCTGAAAATAAAATTGATACAGTTATCTTAATAAAATCATACTTATCTTTTTTAAAAAAACTTAACATATTATCACCTATCTTAATTAAAAGTATAGCACAAAAAAAATAGTAAGGAAATACTATTCTTTCAATAATGTTAAACTTGTTAAATAAAATTCAAAGTTCCCGAAAAATTTATAATGGGAACTTATTCTTTTAAAGAACAAAAGTTAATGATAT
>CALVQY010000040.1 GCA_944358355.1 uncultured Bacilli bacterium
ATATATGAAAATTTGGTACAATCAATTTATACCAAATTTTTCTTCATAAAATTTAGTATAAATTGCTAAACATTATACTACAGGATTTGAACTTTATTGCAATAATAACATGATATATTATTTTATAGATATTTGCCCTTATCTTAATTATTCTATCATATTAGATCATGCTGAAACATTTTTAGGATTAATTAATAATAACAAAAATATAAATAATACATTAAAAGAAAATGTAACAAAAAAATTCTTATTTCTTTATAATGACTTAGAAAAAGAATCAGAAAAGTACAAACTTACCAAAGAAACTTCTTCTATTTTATCTAGTCGTTATGATAATTTTATAAATTTGTATTTACCACAATTTAATGATACCAAAAATATATTATTTATTAATCACTTGTATCAAGCAATAGTTGAAATGTTAAAGATTAAAGATGATGAAGTTGGTGACTACAGTACTGTTTTCATGGGAAAAAATTATCTTTGGAGCCTATTAGAACCTCTAGATTTAGATTATTATAATAAATTTGCAAATGACTGTGCCAATATAATAATGCAAACAGATTTAACTAATCACAACATAGCTTATAAATATATTACGAGTGCTCTCATCCAAAAGCAGGGACAACTAAAAGAAAAAACTAAAACTAAGCCTACCTCATAACTTCTAAAAAAGATTCTATCATCTTAATAGTATTAGAAACATTCTCTAATCTATCAGTAGGTCTAAGCCTATATTTCTCTTTCATTTCCTCTTCCATTTCTTTTAAAGATAAAGGACTTCTATTCAAATATTTATACCAATATGAATTTTCTCTTAAATATCTATAAAGATTAGGATTACTTTTTATTTTTAATAATGTTGCTACTTGCATTAATCCTCATAATACCTATTAATAGGTCTTTCTTCATAGTTAGGAGTAAATTCATTATTATTTTTAGGTACAATTTCACTAATTAAACTTACTGCTTTTTGTAGTCCATTTACACTTCTTTGAACAGTATCTAAATCAATATTTTTAAATAGATTAGTTATTTCTTTAAATGAAGTAGAAGATGCCCCTTTTACTTCATTTTTAGGTGTTAATAACTCATCATAAACATTACTATTTTCTCCATACATATCATAGGTTTCATATAACTTTTGAAAAGTAGTTTTATTATTAAAGACAGCTTGGGCTAACTCTGGTCTTTTTTTAATAAACTCTTTAAAACTTTCTTTAGACATAAACATCACCTAATAAATAATATGCAAAAAAAGACGACTTATTTCAAAAAGTCATCTATTGTCATTAATCTTTTATCTATATCTTCAAGTGAAACTTGTTCCTTCTTAGGAGTAGTATCTTCTTCTTGAAGCTTTTCTAATGTTTTATAAAGGAAAGCATTAGTAAGTCCCTTTTTATTAATAGTACTACCTGTAGAATATCTATCAGTAATAGGTAGCTCTGTAGGTTTTATTAAGGTAATATCACCATTTTTAATACCTATATGGTCTTTATTTGATGGAATAAGTGCTTTAATAACATGATATGGATTAGTCTTAACATCTCTTATTGTCATTAATCCACGTCTAGCCCTACTACTCTTTTCAAAGTCTTTTAATTTAACTCTTTTACCTGTACCTTTATCAGTAAGAATAGCAAGATAATCACTAACCTCTTCATCAAAGTTAATAGTACTAACAACAGTATCATCTTTTAAATTAATCGCTTTAACACCACTAGCTTTTATTCCAACAATAGGTATTTCATCTTTAGAAAACCAAAGACCATAACCTAAAGACGTTGCAATAAAGATATCAGGATTAATATCTAACATAACATCAATAACAGTATCACCAGCTTTTAGTTTAATACAACTACTAGGCTTAGTTATTCTAGTTATCTTAAAGTCAGCTAAACTTGTTCTTTTAATCATACCGTTTAAAGTAGAAATAATAACATTAACATCTTTCTTAAAGTCTTTAACAAGCAAACTAGATATAACTTCTTCTCCTTCTCCTAAAGGTACTAAATTACTAACGTGTTTACCAAGTTCCTTCCATTTCAAATCATAAATAGTATGAACTGGTATAAATAAGAAATTACCTTGATTAGTAAAGACAAGTAAGGTATCTAAAGTAGAAGCCTCATATAATCCTACTAGATAATCATTTTCTTTCAAAGTAGTCTCTTCATCATTACTTGCACTATAACTCTTAAGACTAGCTCTTTTAATATAACCATCTTTACTTAATGTAACGATAACATCTTCTTTAGGTATCATTACAGTCGTATCTATTTTTATTTCAGTTATTTCATCTTTAATTTCAGTTAATCTTGGTAGTGCATATTCATTTCTTACTTTACGTAGTTCATCTTTCATAACTTTCTTTAACACTTCTTCATTACCTAGTATGGCAGTTAAGCCTTCTATTATTTTTCTTAAAGTAGCCATTCTCTCTTCAAGTTCAACAACATCAGTATTAGTTAAACGATATAGTTGTAATGTTACTATCGCTTCTGCTTGTGCCATAGAAAAGTCAAACTCTTTAACTAAATTTTCTTTAGCATCTGCTTTATTCTTACTAGCTCTAATAACACGAATTACTTCATCAAGAATTGATAGACATTTTATAAGTCCTTCAACGATATGTAATTCGCTTCTAGCATGATCTAAATCAAACTGACTACGACGTGTAATTACTTCTTTTTGATGGTCGATAAAAGCATCAAGAGCCTGTTTTAGTCCTAAAAGACGTGGTCTTTTCTTAACAATAGCAATCATATTAAAGTTATAACTAATTTGTAAATCAGTATTTTTTAATAAGTAATTAACAATTAATTCTTTATTAGCACTGCTAGCATTCTTCTTTAAATCAACAACGATTCTAACATCTTCGGCAGACTCATCTCTAACTTCAACAATACCATCTATTTTTTTATCAAGACGAATATCATCTATCTTCTTAACAAGTAGAGCTTTATTAACTTCAAAAGGTATCTCTGTAATTACTAAAGAGTTTCCTTCAAAACTATATTTACTTCTAATAATTACTCGACCCTTACCTGTTTCATAGGCATCTCTTATTCCTTTAATACCTTCAACAATACCACCAGTTGGAAAATCAGGTCCTTTAACATATTTCATTAAGGTATCTAAACCACAATTAGGGTTATCAATTCTATGAATGGTAGCATCTATTACTTCTCCTAAGTTATGAGGAGGAATATTAGTAGCATATCCAGCAGAAATACCCATCGCACCATATACTAAAAGTGCTGGGAATCTTGCAGGAAGTACTGTAGGCTCAAGAGTTGTATCATCGAAGTTAGGAGCCATTTCTACCGTATCTTTATTAATATCACGTAACATTTCATTACTAATCTTAGAAAGCCTTGCTTCTGTATAACGATAAGCAGCAGGAGAATCTCCATCAATAGAACCATTGTTACCATGCATATCAATATAAGGAAGTCTAGTTTTCCAGGATTGACTCATACGTACCATGGCATCATAAATAGATGAATCACCATGTGGATGATAATTACCTATAACATCTCCAACAGTCTTTGCACTTTTACGATATCCTTTATCATAAGTATTTTTCTCTTTATACATAGAATAAAGGATTCTTCTTTGTACAGGTTTTAATCCATCTCTTGCATCAGGGATAGCACGCTCTTGAATAATGTATTTAGAATAACTTCCAAAACGCTCTCCCATTATATCTTCAAGAGTATAATCCCAAATACGTTCTAATACTTCTTTAGTTTCTGTTTTCTTAGCCATTTTATCACTACTTTCTCATCTCTAATCGTTTAATTCTCTCTTTAGTCTTTAAATAACTACCATCTTGATATCTTTCAAAAAAGCATCTATACATTCTTTTAGCATTATCATTACTACTAATATAATTTTCTTCCATATATTCTTCGTAAAGTTTGTCAATAGTCTTTTCACTATTCTTATCAAGCATAACCTCATCAAAGTAAAGTGCATTAATACCACAAAGACCAATAGGTTTATTTAATTTATCATAATTTTTTATAAAGTTAATAGACTCGTAATACATCGTTCCAAAAATAAACACTTCTTTTGTTGCTAACAAGCTACGAACTTCTTCTGCTTTTAAACCATCTATATTTTCAAAAGGAATTAATATAACATTATCCATATAATTATTAGTAATTAAAAACTTATAATCATCACTAGTATGTGATACTCTACCATCATTAATTTTCATAGCAAAAAACTTATATGCTGGTACATCAAAGGTATTTTCTTTCACAACCTAAACCTCCTAAATCTTATAATCATCTTCCAAAGTAAACTCAACATTTTCATCTATCCACTCTTTACGTGGAGCGACATCATCTCCCATAAGAACAGATACACGTTTTTCTGCTAGTTGAGCATCTTCTATTTTAACTCTAATTAAAGTACGAGTTCCTGGCTTCATAGTAGTTTCACATAACTGGTCTGCATTCATTTCACCAAGACCTTTATATCTTTGAATTTCACACTTCTTACCTTTAGATTTTTCTTTCATCTCTTCTACAGTATAAGCATACTCTATATTTTTACCACTTTGTATTTTAAATAGTGGTGGTAATGCTACATAAAGCCTTCCATCTTCTATTAATGGTTTCATATAACGATAGAAGAATGTTAAAAGTAGGCATTGAATATGTCCTCCATCTTCATCAGCATCGCTCATGATAATTACTTTATTATATTCACAGTCATTTATATCAAAGTTAGCCCCATAACCTGCTCCTATAGTATAAATCATAGTATTAATTTCTTCATTTTTTAAGATATCTTCTACTTTCGCTTTTTCTGTATTTAAAACTTTACCACGTAAAGGAAGGATTGCTTGATATTTTCTATCTCTTCCTTGTTTTGCAGAACCACCTGCAGAGTCACCCTCTACTAAGAATAGTTCTTTTTTAGATTTATCTTTAGATTGTGCAGGAGTAAGTTTACCAGATAAGGCTCTTTCTTTAGGGTTCTTGCTCTTACCCTTTCTTGCTTCTTCTCTTGCCTTTCTAGCTGCTTCTCTTGCTACTTTACTCTTTAATGACTTATTAATTATCTCAGTAGCAATCGCTTTATTCTCTTCTAAGTAAAACTGTAATTTTTCAGTAACAATAGAATCTACTATTGTCCTAGCTTGTGGTGTTCCAAGTTTTCCTTTAGTCTGTCCTTCAAATTGTAACAAGTCTTCTGGTATTTTTAAAGAAATAACAGCAGTTAAACCTTCTCTAACATCACTACCCTCTAATGCTTTCTCTTTACCTTTAATAAAGCCATTATTTTTTGCATAGTCATTAAAAACACGAGTTAAAGCAGTTTTAAAGCCTACTTCATGAGTACCACCATCACTAGTTTTAACATTATTAACAAACGATACAATATTCTCCTGATATGTATCAGTATATTGCATAGCGATTTCTACATCTATTTTATTTTTAACTCCTTCAAAGTCTAAAACATTATGTAAAGTAGTTTTATCTTGATTTAAGTATTCTACAAAAGCAACTAAACCTGTTTCATAACAAAACTTAGCATGTCTATCATCTTCTTCATCATGTACTTCAATAGTTAAGCCCTTTAAAAGGAAAGCAGACTCTTGCATTCTTTCACAGATAGTTGTATATGAAAAGTTTGTTGTAGAAAATATTTCTGGATCTGGTAAGAATCTAACAGTAGTACCCGTTCTATTAGTAGTACCTATCTTTTTTAAAGGTTTATCTACTTTTCCTCCATCTTTAAATCGAATAAAGTACTCACCTTTATCACGTTTAATAGTTACTTCCATCCATTTAGACAAAGCATTAACAACACTACCACCAACACCATGAAGACCACCTGATACTTTATAACCTGCTTCTTCAAATTTACCACCAGCATGAAGTACTGTATAAATAACTTCAGGAGTAGGCCTACCTGATGCATGCATTCCAACAGGAACACCTCTACCTTCATCACTTACACTAACACTTTTATCAGAATGAATTGTTATAACAATATGTTTTCCATATCCATTTATCGCTTCATCTATAGCATTATCTACAATCTCCCAAACTAAATGATGAAGACCTCTTTTATCAGTAGAACCAATATACATACCAGGTCTTTTACGTACTGCTTCTAAGCCTTCTAATATTTTTATTGAACTATCATCATATTTTACTGCCATTATTTCACATCCTTCAAGATTTCAAAAAAAAGATACAAAAGCCTTATCTTTTGCCCTTATCTATTCTTTTCAATGTATATTTTAACAAAAAAAAGAAGTAAATTCAAGAAGATTTCAAATATACTTCTTACATAAGCTTTGCTATTTGTTTTTTAGAAAGACCTGTTGCCTGCATTATACTTTCTTTAGGTATTCCTATTTCAAGAAGATTTTTTGCAATAGAATTTTCTCTTGCTTTAGCACCTTGTTTAATTCCTTGAGCTTTAGCACTATTTAATTTAGTATTCTCTATTATTCTTCTTTCTTCTTCTAAATCATAAAGCCCTATAGTATAAGCATCATTAGTTAATCTCTTTAATTCTTTAGCAACTTCCATTAACTCTTCATCTCCTTTCGCTAACACATCTATTTCATCAACTTTTGTTAAAGTTAATATTACTAGTTCTTTTTCTAATTTAGTTAACTCTAATCCTCTATCATACTTTTCTCTTATTAATTTTAAATTAACATAGATTTTACCCCATTTATCACTTTCTACTATTCCATACTTATCTCTTGATTTAAATTCTAATAGATTCTCTTTACTTAAGAAGCAATAAAAATTATTGACATTTATCTGTATTATTTTAGGCATGCTTGCATAACTTTTCGCTCTTCTTATTAAGTCATTCTTTACTTTACCAAAATAAGCATCATTTCTCTCTATTAATCCATCCCATTTTCTATTATTAAACTCATAGTTAAAGACATAACCTTTCACTTCAAATAAAACATCTGACACTTTACCTTTTTCTAATACATTATCTATTACATACTCAGTATTCATTTCTTTATAAGTATTTAATATTAATCCTTTAGATACGTCTGTTAAGTTAGATGTAGTATCTGCTCTATACTTAGGACAATTTTTCATAATAGTTTTAAAAATACAGTCATAAGTAGCAGGAACAACTTCCCCTTTTCTTCTCAATTCATTTACTATTTCTTCAAATCTTTTCTTTGTAATAGCCAAGATAGTTCCCCCTTTATGCAAGTGTTATAACATAGTCTTAAAAACATTGCAAAAAGGCAATTTTGTAAATTCATGAAAATTTCAGCTTCAATTTTTAATTTTCTCTAGACGAATTTTCAATTTTAATATACAAAAATACCCTCAATTTACAAAATTCATACTTTTTTTTAAATTCAATTTTTTCTCCTTTCTCCATCTTTTTATAAGGCGCTTTTCTACTTATAAAGTATCATAATAGATAATATTAGTCAATACCATAATTTTGTCAAAAAAAACTAGTGTATAATTAGAAAACACACTAGATTATTTACAAATATCAATGATTAGAACAAATAAATCAGGTCTAATTCATATCCTTAAAATTATTAATTTAACTCTGATTAATTAAATTTTCTAATATTCATTTCTCTCACAGTTATAGCCATTACTTTCTAAATCTTTTTCTATCGCTCTAACACTCTGATCTAATTCATATTCTGGATAAAATCCTTCAAACTCTGCTATATTAGAAGAAATAAAATCTAAATCTAATTTATTATAATCAATATTTTGAATAGTCTCTTGCATAGCAGCTGTAACAGTACAACTAGCATTTATACCTATATCATTATCATCTAAAACTTCTTTTAACATTAAACAAGAATTTTGTCTTTCTTCTAAAACACCAGTTTCAATAGCATTATCAGAAAGTCTCGCTGTTGTTGTCGCCGTACTCTTCTTTAATTTATTTTCTGTATAGTTAAATTCTAATTTATAAGTATAATTTAAATTCTCAGTAGTATTAGACATAGTACAAGTCATATTACCACTCTTTAAATCATTCGCACCAGTTACCTCATTTTTATAATTAGTTATAAAACTAGATATTTCTGGTAAAAAAAACACAAAAGCAAAAAGAAATATCATAAGTAAAACTAAAAAAAATGTTCTTCCCTTCTTAGGCCTACCAGTACTATTTTCCTCAATTGAAGCAGCAGTAGGAACCACATTATCAGTACTATTTTGATTATCAGAACTAGCAACTTGCTGTTTTACTTCTTCCGTATTATTAACTTCTACAACTTGAGGTTTAACTGATGATGAAGTAGTTGATTGATTATCTATATTATTATCAGTTGGTGGAGTAACAACTTGTGGAGTCTCTACCTCTTTATTAACCTCATTATTAACATTAGTATTTTCATTTTTATTATCCATAGTCTTCCTCCTATTCTAAAAACAATTATATCATTTAACTTTTAATGCGTAAACTATTAATTTGTTTTTGATAATCATTACTATTAAGAACATAACTACCACTTACTATAATATCTGTATAATTAATAACTTTACTAGCAACAACATCATTAACTCCCCCATCTACACTAACTTTAAACTTAAAATTAGGATATTCTTTTCTTAATACTTTCAACTCTTTTAATTTATCTATAGTCTTACTAATAAACTTCTGTCCTCCCATACCAGGATTAACCCCCATAACAAGTATTAAATCTATATATGGTAGATAAGGAATTAACAAACTAACTTCTTCATCTGGATTAATTGCAATACCTGCTTTAATACCATAACTTTTAATTAATTTTAAATTAGCAAGTAAATCTTCTTTAGTATTTAAATGTATAGAAATATATTCTGTATTTAAACTAGCATAATTTTTAATATATTTACTAGGAGACTCTACCATTAAATGAACATCTAATCTTTTATCAGTAAATTCATAAATATGTTTCACCTCACTAAAAGGCAAAGTCTTATTATTAACATATTTACCATCCATAACATCTAAATGTATAAACTCTGCATCTGTATCATTAAGTTTTTTTAAAGTTTTTGGAATATCTTTACTAGTTAAAAACGATACACTAATCATTTACTTGCCTCCTCATAAAATTTTAAATAACTATTATAACGTGATTCTAATATTTCTTTATCATTAACCGCTTTTCTTATACTACATTCCTCTTCTTTTGTATGAGAACAATCTTTAAAAGGACAAGTATAATTAGAAAATTCTCTAAAAGCATTTTTAATATTTTCTTTTTTATATATAGAAAAATCTAAAGCAGAAAATCCAGGAGTATCAAGAACTTTGCCATCTAAAAATTCATAAAGTTCAACATTTCTAGTAGTATGTCGGCCCCTTCCTAAAGCAAGTGATACTTCTCCAGTTTTTAAATTAAAACTAGGATTTAATTTATTTAAAAGTGTACTCTTCCCCGCTCCAGTTTGTCCTATAAAAACATTAGTCTTATCTCTAATAAGTTCTTTTATCTTTAAAAGATCATTATTAGTAACAACATTATATCCTATATTATTATAATATTGCATCACATCTTTAATTTTTTCATATTCTTTAGGACTAACTAAATCTATTTTCGTAAGACAAATAACAACATCAATATTATTAAGTTCCATATGTGCAATAAATTTATCTAACAAACCTAAAGAAAAGTTAGGATTAACTAAACTTGTCACAATAAAAGCTCTATCTATATTACTTACCATCGGCCTACCAAAAGTATTTTTCCTAGGTAGTATTTCTTCAATAACAAGACTTTTATCATTAAAGTTAACGTAATCACCAACTTTAGGAATAAGTTTATCTTTTCTAAATTTACCTCGAGGAATTGTATTATAATAGCATCCATTACTATAAACAACATGCCTACTACTACTTATTTTAACAATTTGTCCTTGCATTATTATTCACCTTGCGTACTTGGAGTATCTGCACCTGAACTATTATTATCACCTGTCTCTTCTTCATCATCACTAGGTTCAGGATTTGTATTAGTCTTAACTAATCTACCTATTGTAATAGTTACACTATCATTATTTCTTACTGTAGAACCATTTGGACGAGACTGAGTAATAATTTTACCATCCATACTAGCATCAGTTACATCTTGATAATTAGTAGTAACTGTTACACAAGCATTATTAGCCCAACTAGTAACAACATCTTCTGTTTGTAAATACCAATCTGGAAATGTTATTGCTTTTAACACAGTTAGAGTTATTTCATCTCCACTTTTAACTTCACTACTTTCATCTAATGACTGAGAAATAACTAAATTTTGCCCTATAACACCACAAGTAGTAGAATCAGGTTCTATTTCTTGAATTTTAACTTCCAAGCCCATATCTTCTAATAATTCTCTTGCTTCATCAACATTCATATTAACATAATTTTCAAGCTCATATGTTTTAACCCCTGTAGATTTATATAAAGTTACTCTTGTTCCTTCTTTAACTGTACTTCCACTCTTAGGATCTGTTCTAATAATTCTATTCTTTTTAACATCTTCACTAGATACTTCTTCTATCTTACTATTAACAACAAGTCCTGCATCTTCTAAAGTATCTTCAGCTTTACTGACAGTCATCCCACTAACATCTGGAACTTTAACATCTTTTTCTGCTGTAACAGCAGGAATAATAAAGAATACAGCAAGTAAAGCTAGAACAATAACTCCTGCTATTATAGAAAGAGCAATAACCAATTTATTAGATTTTTTAGTTTTATCATCAGTAATAGGAGTAGCAATACCTTCTTCACTATCACTTATAGGTTCCATTATTTTAGTAGTTTCATCTACTTCATGTTCAGGATATGGATAGACATAAGGAGGTTCATTTATTCTATCATCATTTAAAGCTGTAAGTAAATCATTATGCATGCTCTTAGCATCATCATATCTATTTTTAGGATTCTTAGCAGTTGACTTTAAGATAATATTTTCAATACTCTGAGGTATATCATTATTAAGTTTATGAACATCAGGAAGTGGTTCCTTCATCTGTTTTAAAGCAATTTCTACAGCGCTATCTCCTTTAAAAGGAAGTTCTCCTGTTAATAGTTCATAAAAGATAATACCCATCGAATAAATATCACTTTTAATAGTTGTACCCTTACCAGCTGCTTGTTCAGGTGGCAAATAATGAACAGATCCCATAACAGAATTAGTTTGTGTTAACTGCGTTGAATTTAAAGCCATAGCAATACCAAAATCTGTTATTTTAATTTGTCCATCATCTTGTATCATAATATTTTGTGGTTTTAAATCGCGATGAACAATATATGAATCATGAGCATGAGCCATACCATCAGTTAATTGTAGCATTATATCTATCGCTTCTGATAATGTAAGACTACCACGTTTTTTTAATAACTGTTTCAAAGTCTTACCTTCAACATATTCCATTACAATGTAATATAGTCCATCATCTTCTCCTACATCATACATCGCAACTATATTAGGATGAGAAAGACTTGAAGCTGATAATGCTTCACGTTGAAAACGTCTAACAAACTTCTCATCATTTGCTAAATCTCCTCTTAATACCTTAATAGCTACATTTCTATCTAAAATAGTATCATATGCAAGATAGACATTAGCCATACCACCTTCGCCTATTGATTTAATTATCTCATAACGATCATTAATTTTTTGCCCCTTTGTAACCATTATTCTTCACCTTCTCCTAAAATTAAGTATGCTACTGATATATTATCAGTACCCCCTCTATTATTAGCTTTCCTAATTAGTTTAATAACTTTATCTTCAATATCTCCTTCACTGTTTAATACTTTCTCAATAGACTCTTCTTCAAGCATATTAGTAAGTCCATCACTCGCTAAAAGAATACCATCTATTTCCATATCACAATCAAAGATATCTATATCTATCGGATCATTAGCACCTAATGCTTTCATCAAAACATTTTTCTTAGGATGATCCTTCGCTTCCTCTTCTGTAAGCTCACCAGCTGACACTAATAAGTTTACTAAGGTATGGTCATATGTTACTTTATGTAATTTCTTATCTTTCATAACAAATCCAGAAGAATCTCCTATATTACCAAAAAGAATATAATTTTTTGTTATAATAGCCGTTACTAAAGTAGTACCCATACCTTTACTCTCAGGATGAGTCTTTTCATGTCTAAAGATACTATCATTTATTTCATTAACACTATCCCTCAAAAAATTAACCGCTTCCATCTTAGACATATTATGAAACTTTTCATTAAAGTCTTTCGCTAAATGTGTAATAGCAATTGAAGAAGCTACTTCTCCAGCAGAATGTCCTCCCATTCCATCAGCGATAGCCATAAGGGTATCATTATCGCTATTATGTACTATTAAAACACTATCTTCATTATGATCTCTAACTTTTCCAGCATCAGTTAAATAAAATGATTTCATAATTCCTCCTTCTTACTTCTAAGCTGGCCACAAGCAGCACTAATCATACCACCAAACTCTCGCCTAATCGTAACTGTAACATTGTTTTTCTTTAGTATATCATAAAACTTAGCAATTGTTAAAGGTTTACTTCGTTTATACTGTAAAGCATCTGTTTCATTATATGGTATTAAATTAACATATGAGTTTATTCCTTTAAGTAAATGAACAAGTTCTAAAGCATTTTCTTCACTATCATTTACGTTATCTATCATTATATATTCAAAGGTTACTCTTCTATTAGTTTTCTCTAAATATATTTTAATAGCATTAATTAAATCTTTTAAAGAATATACTTTAGCAATAGGCATAATTTCTTTTCTAAGTTCATCAGTTGGAGCATGAAGACTAATAGCAAGATTAACTTGATAAGGAAAATCAGCAAATTCTAATATTTTAGGAACAAGTCCACAAGTAGAAACAGTAATATGTCTTGCCCCAATATTAAGGCCTTTAGGATGATTTATAATTTTTATAAAGTTACAAATATTATCATAATTATCAAATGGCTCACCAATTCCCATAATAACAACATGACTTATTCTAATATCAGCATCACTTTCTACTTTTAGTATTTGTTCTACCATCTCACCAGTAGTCAAGTTACGTACTTTTTTCCTTCTACCAGACTCACAAAACTTACACCCCATATTACAACCAACCTGACTAGAAATACAAAGACTATTACCATAATCATGATACATTAAAACGGCTTCAATATGTTCTTTATCGTTAAGTTTAAATAAGTATTTTCTAACATCCTTAGCTTTTTCAACGGTAACAATGGAAATATTTGAAATAACAAAATCTTTTTTTAACCTATCCCTAACTTCTTTCTTTATATTAGTAGCATCATCAAAAGAAGTAATTCTTTTATCTTTATTATAAAGCCAAGAAAAAAGTTCTGTAGCATAAAATTTCTTATCGTTATTATTTATAAAATATTCTATTAATTCTTCAAGTGTTAAATCATATATACTCATAACTAACCTCCAGTTATACGACTTTACTAGATATATTATACAGTAAATTTCAAAGAAATACATCAAAAAACTGATAAAACATATCTATCAGTTTTGTAATATTTAATCATTCATACATTTTAATTCTTCTAATAACTTATCAATTTCTTCTTCACTTAAACCTGTTGCTTTTATTATATCTTCTTTAGATGTACCTATTTTAAGAAAATTTTTAGCAATTTCTCTTTCTTTTGCCTTAGCTCCTTCTTCGATTCCATCTGCTTTACCATCATCATATCCCCAATTACGTGCGGTATTAATCATTTTTTTCTGCATCATCTCATTATCATAAACAACTCCAAATTTATCATCAATTCCTAATCTTTC
>CALVQY010000041.1 GCA_944358355.1 uncultured Bacilli bacterium
ATACATTTACAACTCCTTATATTATAAGGATATCATATTTTTATTATATAGTAATTAGTTTCGCAAGAAGTCTAATATAGCTATCTCCAACCATCACACAATCTCTAGGCTTATAAGGACTACAGGCTTCAAAAAAGCCTTCTTTCATTGGCTTCATATAATGCTCTGCTCCCATAATTTCTTTAAAGTATGAATCTAATCCTGTTTTTTTAAGTCTTCCTACTTGAGTTTCCCTAAACCAATTTGAATAAATAACATTCTCTATTCCTTTATTATTTAAATAATCAAGTACCTCTACTGCACCATGATGAATTACTTCATTAACATTAATCATATAATTAATCCACTTATCAATTAAGTCTGGACTAATCATAACTCCACTTCTTATACTTAGAAAATCACTAAGTAATTTTTTATTATACCTAGGATACTCTCTTTCATAAGCATTGATTAAATCCCAACGTTGTTTATTAAACTTAAGAAAATCTTCTTCACTTAAGTTTGCCTTAAATAGTTCTTCTTCTTTTGAAAAATCTCCATCTAAAATAGTACCATCTAAATCCCAAATAAATCGTTTAACCATAACTCCTCCTAAAATAAAAAATAACTATAACTTAAGGGCATATACATAACAAGGAGTATACACGGTACCACCTTAATTTATAGTTATTATAACTAACTCATTAATCTTAACGCGAAAACTACGCCTATAATTTTATTATAGGAACTCCTAAGATGAATTCATAAACTATTCTTATCTATTTCCACCTACCATAGACTCTCTTTAAAGAAATCATTTACTACTACTTCTTAATCACAGTCATTTCAAGAATTACTATATCATATTTGAATAGATATTGTAAATAGTCTTGTTTATTTATTTTTTACTATCAATCATTATAAGTTTACAATTCAAATCATAAGTATTACGACTACTAAATATTAATTGGCCTTTATTATTAAAGATATTTATAATTTCACTAATTATTTTATTGTCTAAAAGACTATCTAAATCATCTAGTATCAACACTTTTCCTTCTTCTTTAGCCATTAATATAAAGGGTATTATAGCGAAAACTATTCTATTGCTTAATGATTCATCTCCGTAATCTATTATATAGTTTTTATTATCGCTTGTATGTTTAAATTTAGTACTATATCCTTTTCCATTTCCTATTATAATGCTTTTAATGTTGTAATCTATGATATTAATATTTAATCTTTTATAAAAGTCTATAATATAAGGCTTTAATTTATTATTAACATCTTTTTCATATATTTTAAAAGCTGGTTCAATTAATGTTTTAATATCTAAACATATTCCTATATTTACAGTTAAAAAAGTGTAGGCATCTTTTAATTTATCATAATCATTAACATAACTTAGAAACAATCTATTATCTGATATTCCTTTAGATAAAGATTTAAGCTTTTTATCTTTAAAAGTAAATTTGTTATCTTCTCGTTTATAAACAAGATTTTTTTCATCTTTAGAATAGTAATATAGATATTCTTTATCTATTTTATTACTATTACAACTAAAGCCATATGTATATTTAGTATTCTCTTTTAGAAAAGTTATTTCAAATTTACAAAAATTCTTATTATACATATAAGTAGTAAGAGGGATATTATTAACTTTATTTCTTAACATTAGACTAACAAAGTTCAATATCTTAAACAAATTACTTTTACCACTATTATTAGAACCATTTATATTAACAATATTACTATTCATATTAAATGTTATTTTATCTTTAAATGAGAAAAGATTTTCTAATATTACCTCTATAATCATAAACAAATCTCCTAATTTAAAAGTAGTGCTTAGCACTACTATACAGTCATTAATTCTTGTTCTTTATCTTTATAAAGATTATCAATATTTTTATTATATTCATTAACTAAATCTTGAACTTCCTTCATCATACCTTTCTCTTCATCTTCTGGAAGTTCCATTTTCTCTATCTTTTCATTAGATTCATGTCTAATATTTCTAATAGATACTTTAGCTTCTTCTGCCATTGCTTTAACTTGTTTAGTTAATTCACGTCTTCTTTCTTCTGTTAAAGCTGGTATAACGATTCTAATAGTCTCTCCATCATTAGATGGATTAAATCCTAGATTTGCGGCAATAATAGCTTTTTCTATATTACCTAAACATCCTCTATCAAAAGGTTTAATTAATAATTGAGTTGCTTCTGGTACTGAGATAGTTGCAAGACTTTTTAAAGGAGTCATAGAACCATAATAATCTACCATAACGCCATCTAAACTAGAAGGATTAGCACGTCCTGCTCTAACTGTAGTAAAACGTTTCTCTAAGTTAGATAGAGCTCCTTTCATTTTATTTTCTACATCACTAATAAATTCACTATTCATAACATCTTCTCCTTGACTATATTGTACTATAGATATCACAAAATATCAATTATATTAAATTATTTCTTTTATAAGTACTTACTTTAGAATCTAAATATAAATCTATTGTTCCTTTATTAACTGTTTTTATAAATCCTAGCCCATTAATACATAAATCTTCATTATATCCCATTTCAAATGTTCTTTTTTGTAAGTCTTTTAAGTCATCATGTTTATTAGATATTCTTCTAATCTTTAAATCATTAGACATATAGAAAGTAAAACTATTCTTTTCTCCTTCTACATAATCTACTCTTAATATGTCTTCGACAATAATAGATTGTCCTTTTTTAACTTGGAAAGTCTTAGGTTTTATCTCTTTTCTAGGACTAATCTTTTTAAATTCATCTTCATTAATATAATTAACTATATTACCACTATCAACTAAACCTGGTGTATCTATTAATGTTAAATATTCATTTATATCTATTTTAACTGTATTTAATGTTGTAGATGGAAGTGGAGACATAGTTAGTTCCCTATCACTTGTAGAATAATTTCTTAGTAATTTATTTATTAAGGTACTCTTACCAGCATTAGTATGACCAACTACGTAAACATTATTAGTTGTTTGATATAGTTTAATCTGTTTTAACAAGTAGTCTATATTATAATTTTTAACAGCACTAATTACAATTATTTTATCAAAAGGTTTATCTAAGTTAGAGAAGTAATCTATTATTTTTTCTTCTTTAACAGATTTAGGTAGAACATCTTTTTTATTTAGAACTAATATCATCTTATTAGGGATAATTTCTCTAATCTTGGTAATATCTTCTTCTAAATTTAGTAAGTCGGCAATATATAGAACTAAGTCTTTAGTTTCTCCTACACTTTTAAGAATCTCTAAATACTCATCATTACTTTTAGTAACAATTTGATATTCTCCATAGTTTTTAATTCTAAAACATCTTTGACATAAAGAATTATCTAAACTAGTAGTATAGCCTTCCCCTAAAACATTCTCATCTTGGAGTTTAATACCACATCCAAGACAATATTTTTCATTATTCATAATATTCACCTTTCTTAAATAAATCTTTTTTATTATACTTAGTCATTATCTTATTTTCTAAGTATCTATTAATATTAGTAATCTTTAAATCTTTAGTTGCTATTGGATCTACAAATATTTTTTTTATTTTACCTTTATAGCCATATCCCATATCAGTAATAAATTGATCTCCTATTATAGCAATATTTTTATTAGATAAATTATATTTTTGCATTATTTTTTTTAAAGTCCTAATACTTGGCTTTAACGCAAAAGAATATCCTTTTATTTCTAGTTTATCTAAAAAGTTTTTAACCCTTTTTTTAGGACTATTAGAAACTATTAAAACGGTGAAATCTTGTTTTAATTGATTAATTAAATTTACTGTTTTATCATCAATATCTAGACTATCTATTTTAGCGATTGTATTGTCAAGATCAAAGATTAAACACTTAATACTTTCTTCTTTTAACTTTTTATAGTTAATATCAAAAATATTCTTTTTATAAATATCAGGTAAATATTTATTCATTTTTTTACTCCTTTTTGCATTTATTTAATAATAGTATATATTATTTTAACAAATTATTCTAGTTATTTACTTTCTGTCTCATAGGAATAGTATTACTTGTTAATACTTTAAAGACATAGCCATTACTTTTAGCATAATCTATAATCATAGGTAGAGCTTCTACTGTTTTATTTTTAGTATCGTGCATTAAGATAATATTGTACTTATCTTTAGAGATATTATTAATTACATTATTATAAATATCGTTTTTAGAACTATTATAAACAGCATCTGTACTATCTATATTCCAATCATAATATTGATAGTTTTTACTAATAACATCTTTAGTTAAAGTGCTCATAATACCTTGACTATATTTTTTAGAGATAGTGTTACTAGAACCACCTGGAAATCTAATAAGATTTGTTTTCTTTCCAGTTATATTAAATATTCTATTCTCTACAATATTTAAATCATTATAGTAATTATCAATAGAAGCATAGATTAAATCATATCTATGACTTGAAGTATGAATACCAAGAGAATGTCCTTCATTATAAGCTCTTCTTATTAAGTCATCACTTCCATTACTAGTAACAAAGAATGTTGCCTTTACATCTTTTTCTTTTAAGATATCTAGTATTTTATCAGTAGTACCATCCCTTGGGCCATCATCAAAGGTAAGATATATTGTATTAGGTTCTAATGGTTCTCTTACTTTTATATTTCTTGTTATAGTAGATTTATTATTACTGTTATCTTTAACTTGATATTTTATTTTATAGTCTCCTACTTTAGTATTATCAATATTATTGGTTACTTTTACTTTAGAAGTTATATCTTGATCACAATTATCTATAGCACTTATCCCTTCATCAATATATTCTCCTCCTAGAGAAATAAATATATCTTTATCGCCATTTAAAGTTATAACAGGCTTTTCATCATCACCTTTTTTTATAAATCTTGTAACTTTGCTTTTATTGCCACTACTATCTGTAACACTATAAATAATTTTATCAGAATATTTTTTTACTTTAACTAAGTTAGTAATATCTTTATCTACATTATCATAGGCCTTATAGCCTTGTTCTTTATATTTACTATTAGGGCAGAAATATTCTTCTTTATCACCATTTAATATTATTTTAGGGCTTTCTATATCCTTAACTATTATATTTTGTTTTATTCTAAAGGAAAAGAAGTTATCTTTATAAATATAATCAAGTTTATTAATAGAGTTTTTACTAGTATCTATATTACTTATTGTTTTAAATATCATTTTATTTCCAAATATATCTTCTATTGTTATGCCTTCGTTATTATAAATAGAATTAATATTAACTACTTTATTTATAGGCTCATTTAATTTTACTTTAGGAACGACAAAAAAGAAGAAGGCAATAAAAAAGAGTACTGTAGTAACACTAAAGTTAATAAATATTTCACTATAACTAGTTCTTCTTTTCTTTATTTTTCTTCTTTTTCTCATAGAAACACCGCTTTCAATATTAGTATAGCAGAGTAAAATTCAATAAACAATATCAATAATAGTATTAATTAAAGTCTAGATTATTATACTTATTATTTTTTATAAATTCTCTAAGTATTTTTGTAAGAGCACGTTTTTCAATACGTGAAACATAACTCCTAGAGATATTTAGTTTATCGGCAATCATTTTTTGTGTCCAAACATCATTACCTTCTAAACCATATCTTTTAACTATTATTTCTTTTTCTCTTTTTGTTAGAACTTTTAAATAACTATTAAGGAGTTTAACATTGTCTTTTAAATTAATTTCTTCTATAAAATCAGGACGAGGGGCTTTTATAACATCTAGTATTGATATTTCATTTCCTTCTTTATCAAATCCAACAGGTTCATTTAAAGAGATATTTTTATTATTTTTATTATTGGCCCTAAAATACATTAGTACTTCATTTTGAATGCATTTAGCACAGTAAGTAGTTAGGCGATTACCTTTATTGGGAACAAAGGTATCTACTCCTTTAATAAGACCAATAGTACCAACACTAATAAGGTCATCTTGATCGACATTTTTATAATCAAATTTTTTAACAATATGAGCGACTAATCTAAGGTTGTGCTCTATTAATTTATTACGGGCTTCATGATCCCCTTCTCCCATTTTTTTTATACATTCTTCTTCATCTTCTTTTGATAGTGGTTCTTTAAAGACTTGATTAGAGTAACTTGCTGTAAAAGTAAAGAATCCTCTAATACTATCAAATAAATTAAATAACATAAATTATCACCTAATAAATAATATGTCAAAAAAAAGGAGTTAGAATATCTAAGTCCAATACTTCCATAAATTACCAATTAAAATTGTCACTTGTTCGATTGTTATATAGATTATATTATGATACTATATATGTAGGAACATTTGATATGAGTGTCGTACCTCCAGAAAGGAGGTAGAAGAAAATGAAGTTAAAAACATTTATTATAAAAACATTAAAACAACTTTCAATTCTTCTAATTAGTCTTGCTTTACTAATACTTGCCATTAAAATATAAATAGCGACACTCTAATCAACATTTGAGAAGAGTGTCAAGTTCAAAACTTATGGAGGAGACATTCGCTCGGAAATCAAATGTTCCTCTTTTTTATATTATGTAAATTTTCTTTACATATTCATAATATCATAAATGTGATGTTTGTGCAAGTATCTAACACGAGTCTTTAATCTACAAATGGATTGGATTAAAGTCAACATCTAAATTAACTTTATTTATAGTAGCATAATACTCTACTAATTTTTCTAAAACTTCATAAATGTTATCTTGATATTGATATTTTAGAATTAACTGATAATAATAAATATTTTGTTTTTTAAAAATAGATGCAGGACTTGGTCCTAAAATAACAGTCTTATCTAAATATTTAAGACATAGTTTCTCACATTTTTTCGCTTCAACTAAGGCTAATTTACTATCTTTACTAGATATATTTAAGGATACTAAATAATAGTATGGAGGATATTTCATTAACTTTCTTGTTTTCATCTCTTCTTTATAAAATGATTCATAGTCATTATCTTTAGCATAGTTTATTGCATAGTTATCAGGATTAAAGGTTTGAAAAACAACAAGTCCAGCTTTTTCTCCTCTTCCTGCTCTTCCTGCTACTTGATTAAGTAAATCAAAAGTCTTTTCACTACTTCTAAAGTCAGGGAGCATAAGTGATGTATCAGCATTTATTACTCCAACTAAAGTTACATTAGAAAAATCAAGACCTTTAGCAACCATTTGAGTTCCAAGTAAGATATCGGCATCACCTCTTGCAAAGGTATCTACTATTTTTTTATGAGCACCTTTCTTACTAGTAGTATCAACATCCATTCTAAGAACTTTTACATTAGGTAATATTTCTTTTAGTTCTTCTTCTATTTTTTCTGTACCAACACCTAAATCTTTTAAAGACTTTTCATGACACTTAGGACAAGTAATTTCATACTTAGTAGCATAACCACAATAATGACATCTTAAGATATTACTACTTTTATGATAAGTTAAAGTTATATCACAGTTAGGACATTTAACTGACTCACCACAATTAGAACAAGTAACGAATGAAGAATATCCTCTTCTATTTAAAAGAAGTATTACTTGCTCTCCTCTTTCAATAGTTTCTTTAATTTTATCTATTAAAGGTAAAGAGAAGTGTCCTTTAGATTTTGCAATTTCTTTATTCATATCTATAAGTTCTACTTTAGGCAACTCTTTACCATTAACACGTTTATCTAATGTTACTAGATTAAAGACATTCTTTAAGCCTCTTGCATATTCTTCTAACATAGGTGTGGCACTACCAAGAACTACCTTTGCTCCCAACTCTTTCGCTCTTTTTATCGCTACATCTTTAGCATTATATCTAGGATTGTTATCTTGTTTATAAGAATCACTATGACATTCATCTATAATAATAAGACCAAGATTATTTAAAGGAGCGAATACAGCACTTCTTGCACCTATTACAATATCTACTTCATCTTTTACTATTCTTCTATACTCATCATATTTCTCACCATCTGATAAGGCACTGTGTAATAATGCTATATTACCTTCAAATCTTTCTTCAAAGCGTTTAATTAACTGGGGAGTTAGAGATATTTCAGGTACTAAAACAATACTCTTTAAGCCTTTTTTTAAGTATTTATCAATTAATTCCATATATACTTCTGTCTTACCACTACCAGTAACACCATATAATAAGGAGACTGTATTGTCAGTAGTTAAAATATTATTAACAGCATTTTCTTGTAAAGGAGTTAGTTTTCTTATTTTTCTTTCATTTTTCTCATAGTCTAATCTATAAACTTCTTCTTCACTTTGTCTTAAAATATTATTTTTAACTAAAGTATTAAGGATAGATGTAGAAACATTAGTAAGTTCATCTTTAGTTAATTTTTCTTTATCTTTAAATAAATCTACAACCTCTTGTTGTTTAGAGGTTAATTTCTTATTATAATCATTTAAATAATATACTTTCCGATATTTTTTATTAACTTTATTTTTAATACTAGCTTTATATCCTTTAGGAAACATAACTTGATAACAACTAATTAGTGATGCTAAAGTTGTTTTCTTTAAATATTTACCTAGTTCTAATAGCTCTTTAGTTAGTATTACTTCTTCATCTAAGACTTTAGTTATTTCTTTTAAAGTACTAACATCACTGTCTTTTTTTATTTCTAAGATAAAACCTACTAAAGTTCTATTACCAAAAGGAACTTCTACTCTTTTCCCTACTTCTACTTTTCTTTCTAGTTCTTTAGGAACAAGGTAATCAAAGATTTTATCAACACTTTTACTTGTTATTTCTACTAAGACACCTACTATCAAGTTAACACCTCCTAAAACTTTAGTTCGTAATTTCTTCTATAGAAAAAGGCTTAATTATAGAAAGAAAGCCATGTATATTAAAAATCCTATATATATAGCGCTTACTATTAAGCCATTTATTCTTTCAAAGTTACTACTTTTATATTTAACTCCTACACCAATCATCATTAAAGCTCCACCAATTAAACCACCTATATGAGCGGCATTATCTATACCTGGAACCATAAAACCTAAAAGTAAGTTAATAACAATTAGAGGAATTATTTGACTTTTAATAACTGTACCAAGATAGACTCTATAATGATATCCAAAGTATAATAATGCTCCTAAAAGTCCAAAGATAGCTCCACTTGCTCCTACACTAACAGCATTAGGAGTAACAATTACAGATAATAGTGAACCTGAGATAGCACTAAATAAATAAACTACTAAATAACGCCATTTACCTATAAAACTTTCAAGTTGCATTCCTATAATCCATAAAGCATACATATTGAAGATAAGATGAGCGATATTAGCATGCATAAAGGCTGCTGTTAAAAGTCTGTAGTAATCTCCCATCTTAACAAATGGTCCATAGGATGCAAATAGATTATAAAATTCTTCAGTAGTACCATTTATTAAAGGAAAAAGAAACATAAAGACGTTAATAAGAATTAAAGCATAAGTAACTACAGGCTTCTTTGGTGAGAAGACATCCGCTACTTTCTCTTGATCTTTTTTATTATGAGTATTTATATCATTAGTAACTTTAACAAACAAGGCTACTCCATCTTCACTAAATTTTAACTTCTTAGATAAATCTGGGAAAATAGATTTTAATAATTTATTTTTCTTAACTTCATTTTCTTCATGAACTTCTACTGCTGTTATATTATCACTTTTAAATTCATCTAAATTAACACTACCTCCAAGATCTAAGAAAATACTAAGAGTGTTTAGTTTAAATGATAATGTCTTTTTTCTTATTTTCTTTAAAATTCTATTAGTTTTAAAAACATCAAATTTATATTGTTCATCATTATGAATATATCTAATAACTATTCTAACGATTTTATAGTCTTCATCTAAGTTTTCTAACCAAATTTCATCTTCAGCACCTTGTAATATTATAGGTGTATAACCTTTTTCCGTTATGAAATAATGAAGAAGCTTCATGGCTAGAGTGTTTTTCTCATTCATTTCTATAATGTGTTCTTCCATACATATCCCCTTCCAGTAGATATTTTATCATATTTTTGTAGGGAAATAAATTATTATTTACGCAAAAAGATATTCTTAGCTTTTTTATAACAAGAAAACGCTATTTTATAAAGATAATAACCTTTTTTAGAAATTACTAAATCAAATTCTCCAACTAATTCATGGACTTTAGCATTAAAGCCTCTTTTAAAGTCAAATAAGCCATAGCCTTTAGATTCTTTATTAAAGTTACCATCTATGCCATAAAAGTTAAAAGCATCATAATTATGGTCTTTAGCATAGTTAATCATTTCATATTGTAGTAAATACTGAGCATTATATTTCATATAGTCTTTATAACTAGCTCCAAATAAATAGATGATTTCATGACCATATAGCATATAAAGACCACCTGATATTATTTTTTTATCTCCATCTTTACTAATAAATTCTTCAAGAGTTTTTATTTTTTCTTTTAATCTTTCTTGTTCTAGATTTAACTCTTTAATTTGTCCTTCTTTTTTTCTATTCCCTTCCATATTTTTTAATTTAGTTTCGTTTTCTTCAAAAGTCTTAACTGACAATTCTTTTAATTCTTTAAAGTTTATCTCTATTAATAGAACTTTAATTAGGTCTTCCTCTTTTAAAACTTTAAACATATTTTGATAATATGATAGTGGTCTATCAATAAATTCTCTACGTTCTCCCGTATGTTTCATTAATTTTTTAAATTCATCTAACATTTCATAGTCAGCTTCTATTACTTTAAGACAGTTCTTTTTACTATTATTAATACGCCATTTAGTACTACTACGCATATCTTTAAAAAGTTCATCAAATGTTTTATCTTTAAGATCAAGTACTGATATCCACCTAGGTTCTAGGTCTTTTTTTTCATCTTGGTCTATATAAAACCCCATATGTTTATAACCTAATCTTTTCATAAGAGCCATAAAGTCATCTTTTCTAGTATTAGGAACAATCTCTCCATCTACAGTACGTTCTTGATAATCAAGATAAGGATTTATTTTTAAGAACAAAGCATTATTTTCTTTTAAATATTTCTTTAATTCTAAAGTAAAATCTCTTATAAGTGCAAAATCATTATAGTCAAGTAAAAAACCACGTGGAGCATAAAACATTTTCTTAAAGAATTTTATATTTTTACTAAGTAATAATGTTACAGCGACTATATCACCATCTTTTTTCATTCCAACATAGTGACTATCCCAGCCATTATTTTTCTTTATTTTAGCCCAATATGGAGTTTGGAAAAAACTAGTGTATTTACTTTTTAAAGAGTAATCTAAAAATTCTTTTTCTGTAAGTTCAACAAATTCCATAATTTAATCCTCCTTGTTATTTATATTATAAGTATAACCCAAAAGAAGAAAAGAAAAAAGTTTTTAAAGAATTTTTTTAACAAAAATATCGAAACCTATATATAAGTTTAAGCATTATGTTAATATTAGCCTTCATATTACGAAATTTCGTTACTAATTTATTACATTTTTCCTTGCTATATAGAAATTAATTTGATACTATATTCACAAGGAATATTTAATAGTTGGGTGAATACCAAACTCTATAAATAGAGGGAGGTGATATTAATGAACAAGAAAGATTTTTTAATTTTTTCTTTAGTAATAATTATCTTCCTTTTACTATTCTTACTATTTATAGTATTAATATAAAGGAAATCCACCTAACTCAGCAATGATTTAGGTGGTACTAACTTTTATTGTGGTAACACTTAACATGCTAATATTAAGTGTTCCTCATTTTTTATTTTATGCAAATTCCTTTTACATATACATAGTATCACATTAATTAACTTTTGTCAAAAATCAATTACCTCAACTTTGTATAACCATTTTCATATATATAGCTTTTTATAACATCTTCCCCTACTTTATCAATAGAAAAATTAATATTTTCTTCATCTTTACAATATATAGTATAGTTAGTTCCATCAGGAAAGCCATAATAATACTCAATTTTATACATTGATTCACAATAAAGTTTTGTATTAGGAAAGATATTATCTTTTTCTTGTTCTAAAAGATTTACTATCGTGTTTTTATTTTTATTATTAATGTCTAGAATATAATATGTCTTCACATATTTTATCTTGTCATTAGAAAAAATTGATATAACGCTATAAATTACTAATATAAATATGATAGTAATTGCCACAAGGAAAAAGGTAATAGTTTTTATTATTCCTGCATTTCTTTTAATGTAATCTTCATCGTCATTAAATTTCATAAAATATAATCACCTATTTTTAGTTATTAATGTTATCTAGTAATTCACTAACACTATTTACAGCTTTATTAGTAATTGGTAATAATTCTTTACAAGATGTTTTCATTCTATAACCATTATATTTTTTTATCATATCTATATCATTGATACCATCACCAACAGTAAAGATATTTTTGTTTTCTATTTGTTCTTTAGTAACTATTTTCTCTATCATTAATGATTTACTGGCTTTAGAAGAAATTATTTCTACTAGATAATGATTATCTTCACTAACGAGATAGCTTTTTGTATTTCTATAGTTTTTATCTACAAAACTTTTAACTTCACAAGCTTTATCATAATTATATAGTTTTAACATTATTTTAACTATATTAGAGGTATCTTTTACATCTTTAATAAAGGTACTAATTAATATAGTATCATCAACATCTTTATTATTACTTACATAATCTAAAATACTATCAACTTCATCTTTATTTAACGTAAATACTTCAATAATATCTAAATTTTTAGATAAAACAAGGCTACCATGATTTAAAATTAAATAATCATAAGGTATTTTATATTTATCTATTTTCATTTTTAAATCAACATAACTTCTTCCTGTAGCAATAACGAATAAGTTACCTAGTTGTCTAAATTCAGTTACTTTATCTATATTTTTCTTAATATCTATATCACTTTGATAAAATGTTCCATCATAATCACTTATTAATATCTTCTTCATAATTCCAAATACCTAACTTTCCTTTAATCTAATTCAACTTCTAATCTTTTTTCAATATCTTCAATACTAGGTAAAGTATTTTCTAAAAATTCAGGTATCTCTGATAAAATTTTATATTCACTTACTCCAATAGGCTTATTTATATCTTTTAGTGCTAATTCAGCTGTAACTCTTTTCTTATCTTTACAAAGTAATATTCCAAATGTTGGATTATCACTATCAGTTTTGATATATTTATCAACAGCACTTAAATAGAAATTTAATTTACCTGCATACTCAGGCTTAAATTCAGTTGTTTTTAATTCAATTACAACGTAACATCTAACTTTTAAGTTATAGAATAGTAAATCAATATAATAATCTTCATTATCTATCTCTAAATGATATTGCCTTCCTATAAACGCAAAACCATTTCCCAATTCCAATAACAATTTTGTTATATTTCTTGTTAATTCTTGTTCAATATCTAATTCTTTTAAATCTTTATTATTACTATTTGTTATAAAATCAAAAATATATGGGTCTTTTAACAATTCCTTTGCTTGTTCATTATTAGGAGATTTTAATGTTGTATCAAAATTAGTAATTTTATTTTCTAATAATGCCTGCCTTTCATACAATTTACTAGCAATTTGATGTATTATTACAGGTCTTGCCCAACCATTTTGAACAGACTCTTTGATATACCATTTCCTAACATTTTTATCTTTTACTCGATCCATTATAGTTGTTATAGATGACCAAGGTAATTTTGCAACATCATGTTGCAAAAATTCATCATTATCAAA
>CALVQY010000042.1 GCA_944358355.1 uncultured Bacilli bacterium
CTATTAGTAAAAGATATGTTTAAAGATAAGAGAAAAGCATTTAATAGAAGTCTATCAGATGCATGTGTTAGTACATTGCGTTCTTTAATAGAGTGGAAGTGTAAGATAAAAGGTAAGATTTATTACAAAATAAATACCTATTATCCAAGTAGTCAAATATGTAGTCATTGTGGATATAGGAATAGTAAGTTAAAAGATTTAAGTATAAGAGAGTATGAGTGTCCTAAATGTGGATCACATAATGATAGAGATATAAATGCAAGTTTAAACATATTATTAGAAGGATTAAAGTTACATTATAATTTAGTTAGTTTAGTATAGATAATGTTTTAGATAAAATAATAATTAAATAATAAAATCAAATTAGTACGGTAGCGACTATCGGAATTTAAGCCTATGGAGAATAGGGGTTACTCTATCTATAAAGTAGGAATCCTTGGAGGTAACGACAAGGGCGAAATAAAATTTATTTTATTTCTTTTGTTCAAAAAGTGTTGACGAACATAATTTTAGTATAGTACACTAAAAATACAAATTAATCATTTTGGGGGTATTATAAAATATGGAAGTAAAAACAGGATATTTATATCATATTAAAGATGAATTTTTTGATGTTGTTAATGATGAAAATTTAATGTCTAATAAAGAAAGAGGGCATAAACGTCCAACTTATTTTGTTATAAAGGAAAATGATATTTTATGGTTTATACCTTTAAGTAGTAAAGTAAGTAAATATAGAAAAATCATTAATAATAAAGTAAAAAAGTATAGCCGTTGTGATGGTATTTTAATAAGAAAAATATTAGGTGAAGATTCTGCTATTCTTATTCAAAATGCTTTTCCTACCATAGAAAAATATATAGATCATGTTCATCTTTTAGATAATGGAAAGCCTGCTAAAGTAATTGAGACATTACAAGATGAGATACTTAGTGGTTTTAAATATTTATTAAAATTAAAATCAAAGGGAATAAATTTATTCTTTGCTGATATAGATAAAATAAAAGAAGAAATGATGAAGGAACTTAATAGTTAATTAATTTTACTAGTTATTAAAATTTAGTTACTACTTGTAAATGTAAAAAATAAAAATTATAATAAATATGGAAAGAAGGTATGTTTGATGAAAATTTATGTATGTAAAAAATGTGGAAATGTTGTTTTAAAATTAGAAGATAAAAGTGAAGCATTAGCATGCTGTGGTGAGAAAATGGAACTTGTTAATGCTAACACAGTAGATGCAGCAACTGAGAAACATTTACCAGTTTATGAGATTAAAGATGGAATGATTAATATTAAAGTAGGAGCGACAGAGCATCCAATGACTGAAGATCATTATATTTCTTTTATAATTCTTGCAAGTGCTGATAATTATATGATTAAGATGTTAAAAGCAAAAGATAAACCAGAAGCAAGTTTTCCTTATGATAAATCATATAATAAAATCTATGCTTATTGTAATTTACATAGTCTTTGGCTTACTGAAATTAAATAATTATGAATATTTATCATGAATTAAATAAAGTAATAGATTATATAGAATCTAATTTAGATAGTGTTATAGACTATGAAAAAATCGCTAGAATACTAGGTGTTAATGTCTATACTGCTAAAAAACTCTTTAGTCTTCTTTGCAATAATACGATAGCAGAGTACATTAGAAAAAGAAGACTAACTTTATCTTTTTATGACTTAGCTGTAAAAAACGAGAAAATAATAGATGTCGCTTTCAAATATCAATATGATAATCCAACATCTTTTTCCAGGGCTTTTTATAAGTTTTATGGTGTTAAACCAAGTAAAGCGAAAGAGTTAAAAAAAGGTATTAAAACTTTTCCTAAAATTGTCTTTAAAGAAGAAGTTACTGATAGTAGTGATTTAACATATAACATTATATCTTTAGATGAGTTTACTTTATATGGAGTAGGAACTAAGACTACAAATGATACTATTAAAGAAGATGCTCCAAGATTTTTTAGTGTGTGTATAAATAAATTTAATAGCCATCCAGACTATGGTATGGTTACTTATGAAGATAGATATAATAGTGATAACTTTGAATATTGGTGTTTATATAAAGATAAATTAACAGGACTATCTAAATATGTTATTCCTAAAAGTAAATGGATTGTCTTTATAATTGATTCACAAGAAGCAGAAGATATTAGAAGAGTTAGTCAAAAGTTTTATAAGACAATGTTTTTAAACTTGCAATATAATATTAGACCATTACCAGAACTTGAGTATTATCATGATGGAATAACAGAGTTTTTAATACCAATAGAAGATTAACAAGGAATTAACTTACGAAAAAAACAGTACTATGAAAGATACGAGTTTTATGCTACGCTAAATACGAATACATTTGCACTTGATTAGATGCTTTCTCCTTTTTAGAAAGGAGTGGTAGTATATGACAAAGAGAGAATTATACTTGATATTAATAATACTCCTTCTATTTGGCATAATATATATAATGTTATTATTTCAATAGAAAAAGCATCTAATTCATTTGAATTGGATGCACTAACCAAAAATTTTTAGAAAGCATCTAACTAGCAGATGTATTCATTTTTATTTTATGAAGAATCTCTTCATATATGTATTGTATCACACTTTTCTATAAATTAATAGCCCTATTTTTTCCTAAAAACTGACAAAATATAGAATATAAATGTCAGTTTCTTTCTTTGGTTTTATGTTAAACTTCACTAAAGGGGAGTTTTAATATGGTAGTTCAATCTATTTATTTAAATAAAGATAATGTTTCAAAAGAATCTTGGCAGGAATTAATAAATTATATATGTAAATACAATGGCTATTTTAGAAAAATTAAAATAGTTATAGAAATATCTAATAATAAAATTAAATATTACTTAGTTACTAAATATAAAGTACCACCAACAATTAATTCTATAGATGACTTTTTAATAAAAGAAGATGATATAAATATAGAGATAGATTATCTAAAACATAAGCCTATTATTTTAGATGTAGATAAAAATATTTTAGAGCTTTCTGATATTAGTAGATTAAAACATAATAGAGAACTCAAATATATTATTATTAACATCATTCCTTTTTTTAATAAAAGACTATTTAAAACTTATTTATTCTTTAAGAATAGTAATAATTATATTAGAAGAAGATTTATACTAGCAAGACCTACTTATCTACTTAGTGTTGATTTTAGTAATAATAAAAGATTTTCTTATGAGAAGAAAAACAAATATTTAAACTTAGAAAAAATACTACCTCTTTTAACTAGTAATAATACTGGTATTTTTAGTATTGATGCTTTTCCATATCTAAATAATAAGTTATATCTTGATTATAAAGATTATGACTTTTTTAAACATTCTCTAATAGTTGGTAGTAGTGGAAGTGGTAAGTCCAAACTAATTAGTCTTTTAGTTAAAAATATAATGTTAAATAAGGATGATTATAAAGTAGTAGTAATAGATCCTCATGCTTCAATAGAAAAAGATATAGGTGGATTAGATAGGACTAAAGTAATAGATTTCTTTAATGAAAGTTGTGATTTGTTTTTATCTAGTAGTAGTGATATTGTTATTAAAAATGAATTGTTACTATCGGTATTTAAAAACTTGATGAATGAGCATTATAATCTAAAACTAGAAAGAGTCTTAAGATATACAATTAATCTATTACTTGTAAAAGAAGACTTTTCCTTTGTTAACATTAGAAAAGTCTTACTAGATTTAGAGTATCGTAATAGTCTAGTAAAAGAATTAACTTCTAAATTAAATGATACTGTTATTTCCTTTTTCTTAACAGAATTTAATGATTTAAAGACTAATTATTATAATGAGAGTATCTCTCCTATAATTAGTTTTATCGATGAGATGTTAGTATTTTCTACTTTTGAGAAGAAAAAAATAGGCATAAGTGATGTTATAAAAGATAATGATTTAACTATATTTTCTTTAGATAGGAGCATCTTAAGTGAAAGAATCGTTAAGACTATATCCTCTTTAGTAATGGAAGAAATTTTAGAAATGGCAATAGAAAATAGAATAGGTAAAAAACTAATACTAGTTGTTGATGAAGTATCATTACTTGAAAATCCCATTATGGAGAGAATTCTATCAGAGGCGAGGAAATTTGATATCGCTTTAATCCTAACAGAACAATATTTTGGACAGATTAGTAAAAAGTTACAAGATTCAATCTTTGCAAATGTCATTAATTACTATGTTTTTAGAACTTCAAGAAGTGATGCAGTTGTATTAAAAGATATTTTAGATATTAAATTCGCAAGAAGTGTAACTGATGATGATAAGATTAATTTACTAATAGGTCTAAATAATAGGGAAGTAGTAGTAAGAATAAGTAAGAATGGCAAGATATTACCTGTAGTAAAAGCGAAAACAACTGATTTAATAGCAGTTCCTTTAGTTAGAAATAAAGTTAAAGTAGGAGAAAAGATTAAAGATGTAACTTCTAGTATTAAGACTAATTTTTCTAATTTTACAACAAGAAGACTAAAAGATATTTTAATAAGTCTATCTAATAGTAGAAAAAAAGGAAGTAATAAGTATGAGTAGTGAAGATGTTTTAATGATAATAAATAAAATATTTAAAGCCGTATTTCTAGTAGAGAATAAAGATTCAATAGATAATATTTATAAAAAATATTCTTTTGATATTAAACTTCCTCGTAAAGTATATGATAGTATTACTAATGAAGAGACATATACTGATTTTGATAATGCTACTAACTTTATTACCAAAGATAATATGGAGCGACTTGATAGTAATAAAGGTTTTATGAAAGAAAAGATAGCTTTTAATTCTCTGGAAGAGTTAATTAATACCTGGGAAGAGATTAATACTATTACTACAGAACGCTGTTATAATTCTACTCATGTTAGTAAAAGTGACACTATATATGACTCAAGTTATGTCTATAATTCTACTAATTGTTCTAACTGTAAAAATATAGTATTTTGTGCTGATTGTGGCCAGAGTGAATTTTTATTAGCATCACAAAGAAGTGGTAACTGTACTTTTTCTATTAGAGTAGATGACTCTAATAATTGTAGCAACTCCTATAGTGTTATTTGTTCAAATAAAATAAGTAACTCTATCTTTATTCAGGACTGTTTTAACCTAGATGAGTGTATGTTCTGTTCTCATATTGCCAATAAGAAATATTGTATTTGTAATATGCAATATGAAAAAGATGAATATTTTGACATAAAAAAATTAATAATAGAGTGGATTGTAAATTCATAGTATCATTTCATAATAAAGCGCATAGTATATCTAGAAAGAATTTCTAAAAAAAATACTTGAATTTTTCTTAGAAATGTGCTAAAATTTTAGACGTGTTATGGTTGGGAGCCCCCCAACTAGCTATATTAATTTTTGAGGTGATTATAATGGGAAATAAAAAAACAGTTTACTTAACAGAAGAAGGACTTAATGATTTAAAAAATGAATTAAGTGAATTAATAAATGAAAAAAGACCTGCTAATATCCAGGCAATTAAGGAAGCACGTAGTTTAGGCGATTTATCTGAAAATGCTGACTATGATGCAGCTAAAAACGAACAAGCGCAAATTGAAGGTAGAATTAAAACTATTGAGAAGATGCTTGAAAATGTAGAAATTATTAAAGATATACCAAAAGATGTAGTTGGACTTGGTAGTACAGTTTCTATTAAATATGTAGATGATGAAGATGATACTGATGAATATAAAATTGTAGGTAGCCAAGAAGCAGATCCTTTTGAAGGAAGAATTTCTAATGAGAGTCCTATCGCTAAAGCTCTACTTAATCATAAAGTTGGAGATATTATTACAGTAGAAAGCCCTAATGGAAGTTATGAAGTTGAAATAACTGAAATAAAATAAGTCCATAGGGCTTTTTTTTAAGATAGAATTATCTTCTATAAAAATTTGGATACATAGGATAGATTGGATAAAATGGCATAGGATACATTGGACAACAATTAGGTCTATTATTACTACCTATTCCATATCCTATAACTCCTCCTATAATTAAGGGAATAAAACCACTTCTATTACTACCTTGATAAATAGGTCTATTATTATACATAACTTTTCCTCCTTTTAGTGTAGTTTATGTACATAATAAAAAAAGAAGAGTTTTAACGCCTAAAAAATAATAGTAAATTTGTAAACTATTATTTTCAAAATGTTAAGTTTGTGTTACAATTAATTTAAGTTAGAGGTGATGTTAATGAAAAGTAAGAAGAAAAGCAAAAAAAATTATATTATTTTAGTTGCTATTTACATAGCAGTTATTCTTGTAGTTTTATATCTAGCTAGTTGGTATAATACTTATAGTGAATATAAAAGAGAAATTCCTGTTTTAAAAGATGTAGTTTCTTTTATTAGTCCAGAAGAAGTAGATCATTATTTGACAGAGAATCCATCACCAATTTTATATCTATGTACTGCTAGTGATAGTGACTGTAGAGAATTTGAAGAAAATATAAAGCAAGATTTAGAAGAAAAAAACTATCAAGATTTAACTTATGTCAATTTAGAAAGCTTATCAGATAAGAATGCTTTTTTACAAGAGTTACTTGATAAATATGGACAAGATTTTTCTATTGAGAGAGTACCTTGCTTAATTAAGTTTGTTGATGGTAGAATTGTTTCTATAGAAGATGGACTTAATGGCGCAGTTTTAACACGTGATGAAGCTTTAGGCTTTTTAGATACTAATGATAGTGATTTAGAAAATTAGAATCATTTAGAGAAAATAAGCATATTAATATAATTAGGGAGGAATCATGAATCACATAGTTTTATTTGAACCAGAAATACCCCAAAATACAGGAAATATTATGAGAACATGTGTCGCTACCAATTCAAAATTACATTTAATTAAACCCCTTGGTTTCTCTTTGGATGAATCTCATCTTAAACGTAGTGCTGTCAATTATATAGATAAGTTAGATTATGAGGTATATGAAAATTTTGAGGATTTTAAAAGTAAGAATAAAGGAATATACTATTATTTAACAAGATATGGAAGAAAACCCCATACTAGTTTTGACTATACTAACAAAGAAAATAAAGATTTATATTTTATATTTGGTAAAGAATCAACAGGTATTCCTAAAGAAATACTTAAAGAAGATTTAGAACATTGTCTTAGGATACCAATGACTTCTAATGTTAGAGCATTAAATGTATCTAATAGTGTTGCTATTGTTATATATGAAGCATTAAGACAACAGGACTTTAATAATTTATTAAGAGAAGAACCTTTAGATGAATCTCATAAAGGTCCTGATTATTTAGAGAGGTGAGTTTGACAAACGTATCTTTCTGTGGTATTATTCTTAATACGCAGTAAGAAAGGAGAAATTAGTGTTAAAATACTTCAAATGCGTTAATACTTCACGCTTAAAAGCAGCAGCTTTGTGTGGTATGACAGTTAAAACTAAATTAAAAGAAGTAAATATTGGTGAAGAAGTTCCAAAAGAAAAAGAACCAATAAAAGAAAAGGTTCCTTATAAAGGATATGTTCCAGAGCCTGTAAATCGTGATGAGGTAGTTCAAAAGAAACTAATAAAGTATTATGGACCACCTAATCAAGCTCAACAGGCTTAATATTTTTTTAAACTAAAAGAGCCCTATCATCAGGACTCTTTTATGCTGCTTGTTTATCTTGTTTTCTTAAACTTCTTATTTCTCTAGCACTCATTCTAATTCTAGTACCATCAGCAAGTTTAATAACTTGTAAATTAGGTTTTTGTTGTTTTTTAGTAGCATTTAAAGCATGTGATCTACTATTTCCACTTAAAGGTTTTTTGTTTGTTACTTTTATTGCCATAAATATACCTCCTTTTGTTAATCATTTCGCTTTATAACTTTATCATATTTATTAGGGAAAGTCAAATATATTTACTAAATTTATTGACTAGTCGTACATTAGTATGCTATAAAATATATATAACTTATGTTAAAATAAAAAAGAGGAGAGTGATAATTATGTACAATATGTTATATGTTAAAAGTTATTATTCTCTATTAGGAAGCTTATTATCTATAGATGATATAATTAATTACAATTTATCAATGAAAAAAAACATTGCCGTTTTATGTGATGATAATATGTATGGAGTAATGGAATTTATAAAGAAATGTGAATCCCATAATTTAAAACCTGTAATTGGTCTTGAAATAACGCTAAATAATAACAAAATTCTAATCTATGCCCAAAACTATGAAGGTTATTTAAACTTAATAAAAATATGCACTTATCAAAACGATAAGAGTCTTAATATAGATAAATTATTACAACATAAAGATAATTTATTCTTCTTAATTCCTTATTCTTCATTAGACTTTTATAAAAACTATAAAGAGACTATTTCTTCAATGTATTTAGGCTTCAGTAATAAAAAAGAGGAAGAAGAAGCTTTATTAATTACTAAAGACGTCGTTTATCTAAAACTTTGCTTATATAAAGATAAAAAAGATAGTGATTACCTAAAGTATTTATATTTAATTAATGATGGTAAAACTATTAATGATAATATTTGTTACGATATTGATAATAAAGAATTAAATTCTAAAGATATTATTAATACTTACGATAATATAGGACTATTAAACACAATAAAAATAGTAGATGAGTGCAACTTGCATTTTCCCCCATCAACCCTTTTATTACCTTTATATGAATGTCCTAATAATATGGATTCATCTACTTATCTATTAGCATTATCTAAAGCTGGCTTATCTAAAAGGCTTAATAATAATATCCCTAAGTCCTATTTAGAACGTTTATTTTACGAATTAGAAATTATTAATAAAATGGGCTTTGCTAATTATTTTTTAGTAGTTTATGACTTTATTCGTTATGCTAAGAAAAAAAATATCTTAGTTGGTCCTGGTAGGGGAAGCGCAGCTGGTTCTCTAGTCGCTTATTCTTTAGGAATTACAGAAATTGACCCTTTGAAATACAATCTTCTCTTTGAACGTTTCTTAAATCCTGAGCGTAAAACAATGCCTGATATAGACACAGATATCCCAGATATCTATCGTGATGATATTATTAATTATGTTACTAATAAATATGGTAAGAAAAAAGTAGCAGGAATTGTTACCTTTTCTACTCTTGCTGCAAAACAAGTCTTAAGAGATATTGGTAGAGTTCTAAATATTCCTCTATATAAAATAGATAGATTAACATCATTTTTGCCAGCAATGTCTCATAAAAAGTTAGAAGAGTTCTTTAATGAAAATATAAACTTTAAAGAATATATATTAGGTGATGAAAGTTTAAAAAGAGCCTATAAAATTGCCTCCAAACTAGAAGGTTTTCCAAGACAAATAGGTACACATGCTGCTGGTATTGTCATGTGTAAAGTGGATTTAGATGAAGTTATTCCTCTTACTAAAAATGATGATATGTATTTAACAGGATATTCAATGAACTACTTAGAAGAATTAGGCCTTTTAAAAATGGATTTTCTTGGTATAAGAAACCTTACTATTATTATGAATGTAATGGAAATGATTCAAAAAAATAAAAATATCAAAATAAATTTCAATAATATTCCTCTTGATGATAATGAAGTATATAAATTATTTGCAAGAGGAGATACTAGTGGAATCTTTCAATTTGAATCTAGTGGGATGAGAAACTTTTTGCGTAAATTAAAGCCAACTAATTTCAATGATTTAGTAGCAGCGATTGCCTTATTTAGACCAGGACCTGCTGAAAATATTGATTTATACATCGCAAGAAAAGAAGGAAGAGAACAAATTATTTATCAAGATGCCTCTTTAGAGCCTATTTTAAAAGATACTTATGGTATTATGATATATCAAGAACAAATTATGTTAGTAGCAAGTATTTATGCAGGCTATAGTTTAGGAGAAGCAGATATCTTAAGAAGAGCGATTAGTAAGAAAAAAGTTGATGTCCTAAAGAATGAAGAGTCTAAATTTTTAGAAAAAGCTAGTAAATTAGGACATGATATTAATACTTCTAAAACAATTTTTTCTAGTATTTTAAAATTTGCAGGTTATGGTTTTAATAAATCTCATGCCGTTGCCTATTCTCTTGTCGCTTATAAAATGGCTTATTTAAAAGTTCATTATAAATTAGAGTTTTATGCTAATCTACTTACTAATGTTATTTCTTCTTCAACTAAATTAAAAGAATACTTAAACGAGATTAGAAGTCATAACTTAAAAGTTTTAAAACCTGATATTAATTTAAGTACTAATAAATTTGTTGTTATCGATAATAATATTATTTTCCCATTTTCAACAATAAAAGGAGTAGGACTTAGTGTCTCAAGTAGTATCTTAAAAGCAAGAGAAGAAGGTGCCTTTATAAATATTTATGATGCTTTTTCAAGATTAGTTAGATCAGGTGTTACTAAAAAACAACTAGAAACTTTAATACTAGCTGGTGTTTTTTCAAGTTTTAATTATAATAAAAGGACTTTAATTACTAATTTAGATAATTTATATAATTATGGAGAATTAACTATTGATTTAGATGAAAGTCTAGTCTTAAAGCCAGAAATAGTTATAACTCAAGAATTTAAAGAAAGTGATTTATTAGACCAGGAAATAGATTGTTTTGGCTTTTATATAAGTAATCATCCTGTAACAAGTTATAGAAGTAAATATCAAAATGCTATTAAGATTATAGATTTAGGTAAATATTTTAATAGAATTACCAATGTTATAGTAATGGTTGATAAAATAAAAGCGATTAAAACAAAGAAAAATGAAGATATGGCTTTTATAACTGCTAGTGATGAAACAGGAACAATGGATTTTATCTTTTTTCCTAGAATATATAAATCTAATATGGATATAGCAAAGGGAGATATTTATATGTTTACAGGAACTGTAGAAAAAAGATATAATGAATTACAACTTGTAGTTAGTAAAGTAATGTCTATAAGGAGAAATGATGAAGAAGAGTAATGTTATTTTAGTAATAATTTTAGTTAGTGTTTTATTAGGATTAGATTTAAGTTTAAAATATTTAGTCAGTAGTTATTTAAATACCGTTAATATAATAGATAATTTCTTTTCCTTAACCTATGTTTTAAATGATGGAGCTGCTTTTTCTTTATTCACTAGTAGAACTTATTTATTAATCCTTATCGCTTTAATATGTTTATTCTTTATAATATATGAATTAAAGAATAATTTAGATGATAGAGTCCTTTCTATAGGTTATTCTTTAGTACTAGCAGGACTTTTAGGTAACTTTATTGATAGATTAATAGACGGATATATTATAGATTACTTATCATTTAAAATATTAGGATATAGCTATCCTATCTTTAACCTAGCTGATATATTAATAGTAGTAGGAATTGTTATTGTTATAATTAAAGAAATATTAAAAGAAAGAGGTAAAAAAGATGAAGTTAGAAGTAAATAGTGAAGGATTAAGACTAGATAGTTATATTGCAAGTAACAGTGATTTATCAAGAAATAGAGTAGCTAAACTTATAGATGAATCTAAAGTACTTGTTAATGGTAAAGAAAAAAATGCTAGTTATAAAGTAAAAACAGGAGATATTATTGAAGTAAGTCTTGATGAAGAGATAAATTTAGATGACTTACAACCTACTAATATTCCACTTGATATTGTTTATGAAGATGAATATTTAATGATTATTAATAAAGAAAGTGGCTTAGTAGTTCATCCTGCTCCAGGTCATGTTACTGATACTTTAGTAAATGCCCTTTTATATCACTCTAAAGTAAGTAAAGATGGAACCTTTAGACCAGGTATTGTTCATAGACTAGATAAAGATACTAGTGGCTTAATGATAGTTGCAAAAGATGCTAAAACTATGGAATTACTTAGTGATATGATTAAAAATAAGAAAATAGAAAGACATTATCTTGCTATAGTAGATGGAGTTATCTTGCATGAGACGGGAACAATTGATGCTCCTATTGGAAGAGATGAGACTAATAGACAAAAGATGGCCGTAACTGCTCATAATAGTAAAGAAGCAATAACTAATTTTAATGTATTAAAAAGATTTAAAAACAATACTTTAATAGAATGTATCTTAGAGACAGGTAGAACTCATCAGATAAGAGTACATTTAAACTATATTAAACATCCAGTTAGTAATGATCCTTTATATGGTAATCATAAAAATGTAACAGAGTTTGGACAAATGTTACACTCTAAGAGTATTAGATTTATCCATCCTATTACAGGTAAAGAGTTATATTTTGAGAAAACACCACCTCGTGAGTTCCTAGACTATTTAAAAAATTTGGAGAGTGAAAATAATGAATAAAGAAATTCCCCAAAGTGTTTTAGAGTATGGTTTTGATTTTGGCTGGGATGAGAAAGCTGTTTGGAAACTTGACTATCCTGAACAAGAAATTAGTATTAAAATACTAGAATGGCATTTTGATATTCCATTTTGGAACTGGAATAATGAGTGGTATGTTTTAAAGCCTCTTGATGTTATAAATAATCCAGTAAAGTATAAATCACAATATGATAGAGTTATGCAGTCTGATATAACTTATCCAATTGATGTTATGGCGAATAAAGACAGACTAGTTATTTTGGATGGGCTTCATAGATTAGTAAAATGTAAATTATTAGGTATGGATAAAGTTAAAGCAAGAATAATTCCTCGAAGTGAAATACCTAATATATATAAGAAAGAATGATAAGATAATATGAATGTAAATAATAAAGAATTTTTAGAGTTTTTAGTGAAAGCGAAGAAGGGGACTTATGCTAATAGTGATGCTCCTAAAGTTATACCTAGCAGATTAAAGTCAAAAGATTATGAGTTTACAGATGGCAACTTTACTTATCATGATACTTATTTTGGTGGAATTAAGTTTATGGGTGAAGAAGTAGTTTATTATAATGATAATATTCTTTGGGGTATGAATTATTATGGAGTTACAATAGATGATAGCTTAACTGAGGAAGTAATGGATAAAGTATTAAGAAAAGCTCTTATGAAGGTAGGAGAAGATAAGGAAGTTATTCCTGTTAGAGGACCTAAAGAATTTGTAAATGATGATTATCTTTATACCTTTAATGTAGATGGAGATATGGAAAACTTTGTAGGTACTGAACAGATATATAAAGATAAAAAGCTAATATATGAATTAAAATGTCATGGAGGAATTATAAAATGAAAGTACTTAGTTTGACTGAGCCATATGCAACTTTAATAAAACTTGGTAAAAAGAAAATAGAAACAAGAAGTTTTAAAACTAATTATAGAGGAGAGTTATATATTCATGCGAGTTCTACTAAGATACCTAAGGAGTGGAAGAATAATAAAGAATTAATGGAGCTTGTTAAAGATAATGAGTTAAACTTTGGTTATATTATATGTAAATGTAACTTAGTAGATTGTATTTATATGGATGA